>JAUWMC010000081.1 GCA_030613375.1 Microcaldota archaeon | reverse complement strand
GTTATATTGTCTGCATATGATAAAATAAAGCGGGCGTTCTCCATAGCTCATTTCGGGACAGATGATGCTTTCACCGACGCTTGGGAAGTCTCTACACTTTCTCTTATGAGTCCATATCATCAACGCTCATGGACACCTTACAGCAATAAACGAAATGGCTAGCTGGGTGCCAAGACATGTATCGAACGGAGATTGAATTTAGCGGGGAACGCGTGGTTCCGGGTAAGACCCCTTATTGGATTTATCTGGAGCATATAAATAGATACATCTTTGCTGCGAGCCTGATTCAAAACAAGGCTGTTTTGGATGTGGCATGCGGGACTGGTTATGGGGTAGGTTATCTGGTGAAAAGGGGGGCGAGAAGGGTGGTTGGTGTAGACATATCAATTGAGGCGATAAATTACGCCCAGGATAGGTTTGGTGGGGATGATAGGGTAAGCTTTGTGTGTGCTGATGGCATTAAGTTGCCCAGCGTTGACAATTTCTTTGACATTGTTATCTCTTTCGAAACCATAGAGCATATTAGGCAATATAGAAGGTTTTTGTTTGAGTGCAGGAGGGTGTTAAGAAAGAACGGCTTGTTCATCTGCTCAACTCCCAACAGAAGAGTCTTTTCTCCCAGCGTGGATAAGCCCCCAAACCCTTTTCACATTAAGGAATTCTGGCCCGAGGAATTCTGCAGTTTATTATGCAGATATTTTGTCGATATCACCTTCTATGGGCAACGCGATGTCAACCTTGCGGAGAAGTCCGCGGATCAAGATTGTAGGGTGTACAGCTTTAAAAATAGCGAACTCATACAATCAGCATACATAATTGCTGTGGCCAAAAAACAAGATACGGAGCAATCGCTATGACCTTCCCCAAAGTCTCGATCGTCCTTGTGAACTGGAATAACTTTCACGACACCGCTGAATGCCTGGAATCTCTCAGGCAGATGACCTATCCCAATTGTGAGGTGATAGTGGTTGACAACGGCTCGGAGGGGGATGACGCCGGGCTCATAAGGGAGAGATTTGGAGACCATGTAAAAGTGATTGAGAACGACAAGAACTATGGCTTTGCTGAGGGGTGTAACATCGGAATGAAAGACGCCTTGGCCAGAGTGACAGATTATATTGTGTTGTTGAACAATGATACCCTGGTTGCACCTGATTTTCTCGATGAACTGGTTAGCATTGCCGAAAGCGATGGAAAAGTTGGAATTGCTGGCGGCAAGATCTATTGGTACGAGATTCCTGGGGTAATATGGTTTGCTGGTGGTTTCATTAACTACTGGACTGGCAAGACTCCCATCAGAGGGAAGGGAGAAAAGGACCGTGGCCAGTTCGAAGAGATCCTGGCAGTTGATTGGATTTGTGGCTGTTTCATGTTTATTTCAAGCAAAGTACTGCAAACGGTAGGTACGCTTGACAACAGGTTTTTCTTTGGCTGGGAAGATGTAGACCTTTGTGTTCGGGCTGCGAGGAGGGGCTTCAAAATTCTGTTTGTTCCACAGTCCAAAATCTGGCACAAGGGGTTTTCGCCTGGTAAAGAGAAGAAGCACGCCGGTCTTCCCATGTATTATGCTATCAGGGGACACTTTATCTTTATGGAAAAGCACTTTACCAAGCTTCAGCGTGCTAGCGCTATGTTATGTTCATTTATTAGTCTTCCCAAGGTTATGTGGGATTACTCGCATCTACTCGGGCAATGGAAGGTATCAATATATATTCTGCAGGGGGTTTCCGATTATTTTAGAAGAAGATACCGGACAAGCCTTTAAGCTAGGGCAAAAGTGGTTATAATATTCCACCGCTCGCAGTACACACAATGAGACGCCATTGCCACATTGCCCCTGACCATGGCAGGTCGTCACCAAAAGGACTTATACAAAAGGAACTTTACAAACGGCTGCAGGCTAGAGCCTGTGGCTGCTTTTATTTATCTCGTGACACCCTGTCTTTGCAGTTTGTTCGACTTCGACTATTGACATTAGAGGAAGGAATGGTATATCTTTCCTAGCTAGAAAGTGGGGGAAGTCTGATGCAAGCATGCTGTGTGAAATGCTGGGGCAAAGGGGAAATGAAAGATCCTAATTAAGGATGGAAAAATTGAGAATTCTAGTTACCGGGGGAGCAGGTTTTGTTGGCCATCATGTAGTGGAACATTTGTTGAAGAATACCGATTGGGAGATAATCATCTTAGATAATTTGAACTATGCTGGAAATCTAAATCGTTTAACCGATATAGATATTTGGGAGGAAGAAAAACAACGAGTTAAATTCATTTGGCATGATTTAAAAGCCCCAGTTTCAGAAATTACTGTCGACATGATTGCAGAATTAGATTACATCTGGCATTTTGCCGCGGAATCGCATGTAGACCATAGTTTGCAAGATTCGATTCCTTTTGTTCTAT
Source organism: Microcaldota archaeon (assembly GCA_030613375.1). Taxonomy (GTDB): domain Archaea; phylum Micrarchaeota; class Micrarchaeia; order Anstonellales; family Bilamarchaeaceae; genus CAIKOA01. Next base: position 1,104 of record JAUWMC010000081.1, on the reverse strand, counting down.
CCAATGTTTTAGGCACGGCTCACTTGCTTGAATTCATCAAAAAACATCAGTCAAATCTAAAAAAATATATTCAATTCTCCACAGATGAAGTATATGGTCCTGCGCCAGAAGGAGTGTTTTTTAAAGAATGGGATAGATTAAAGCCCTCCAACCCTTATGCAGCGACAAAGGCGGGTGGAGATCTGTTAAGCTTTAGTTTTGCTCATGCTTTTAAGCTCCCCATTCTGGTAGTTCGTTCTATGAATATTTTTGGAGAGCGGCAACATCCGGAAAAATTCATCCCTAAGACTGTTAGAGCGATCCTGAGCAACGAAAAGGTTATTTTACATGGTAAAAACGAACAGGAAGTAGCCTCTAGATGTTGGATCCACGCTAGAAATGTTGCCGATGCTTTGATGTTTCTAACAGAAAAGGGGATGCCTGAAGAAATATATAACGTAGTGGGGGAAGAAAAGAGCGTTTTAGATTTGGCAAATATTATCGCTCAAGTAATTCGAGGGGAAGATTTGAAGCCAGAAGAAACGGAGTTTATCGATTTCCATCGAGCTAGATCCGGACATGATAGACGATATGCTTTAGACGGTGAAAAACTAGCTCAAATGAATTGGAGACCGAGGTTATCTTTAGAAGACAGCTTCAGAAAAATGGTGGAATGGATGATAAGACCCGAAAATAGAAAATGGTTGCTTTATAGAGATTCTTGAGCCTGGGGCTACAATCTTTACTTCTAGAGAAATGCCCATTAAATATGAGGGGCTATTTTCAAAAGTCATTGTGTTTTGGGATGACCCAGTCTACGACTAAGAACGCGAACATAAGAAGAACAGTCTTAACGCCATTCTAAACGGCGAAGGCTCCGTGCCAGGAGGGACCCTGGGCTACGCTGCTCACCAATGATGTCAAACGATCTGTTGCTCGCTGAGATCTTCCAGCTGATGCTTGGTGTAGCCTAGAAGCCCGCAATATATTTCATCATTGTGGGCCCCAACCTTCGGCGCCGCAGTATTCACATCCCCCGGCGTATGCGACAGCTTCAAGGCAAGCCCCGGTAGGGGAATAGCCCCAAGCCCCGGATGCTCCACCTGCACTAGCAGCTCTCGGGCC
>JAUWMC010000004.1 GCA_030613375.1 Microcaldota archaeon | reverse complement strand
GTATTTCATCTACTGAATAAATGTTGTATCCCCAACTCAACCCCACTGCAGAGCCATGGGTGTCCATCCAGTCTTTCCACCTCTGTTCCGGTGTGTCCAGCGCACTGGTTACCGAAACAAACAGCATCTGGTTTATTGAGAATGTAGTTGCTTCCGGCTCCCCGATATTGAGCTCTGAATCCATGCACCTTACTCTTATATTGTGCACGCCCTTCCTCAGCGTTCCCACATCGTAGGTAACCTCCTCCACAATCTCATCATATGTTCCGTCCACAGCAGGCATATCGTTCCATATTCCCGAATAATCCAGCTCCAGCTGGCAAAGTTCTATTGTGCTATTTCCTGTAGTTGAATCATCCCCGGTTGCATTGATTATAATTGGAGTAATCCTTGTAGGCTGTGTGGGGGAAAACTCAAGATTCGTAACGATTGGGCCATCCTCATCCTCCTCCCCTAAATTTGTAACGAAAAGTGTTATCGTAACCGCGGTTGCGCATTCTGTCCCGTTACTTCCTGTTACAGTTACCCAACCTGTATATACCCCTTTTTCTTTATCCAGGGCCACATCAAAATCCAGCCCAACATTATCTGTGTCTCCCACAGGGAGCGTTCCGCCCGGCTGATTCAGAGTAAGTATATCATTCACGTTTCCGCTAAGCACAGCAATAATATCATTTATCTCAAAATCCCCCACGTTCGTAACCGAAAAAGTATCACTATCTACATCTCCCTGCGTAAACGTCCTTGTAATTGTTGAAGGGAGACAAAGAAGTGCCGCATTTCCGAATCTTATCCTTCCATCAGGTGTAGCGGTTATCGTTACTTCCTGCGGCCCTGGAACTCTGGGGATATCTCCGATAAGATCTGCATGTGTATGTGAATACACATCCGCATCTCCACTTGAAAGGCTAATTCTCATCATCACCCTGTCATCCGACACGTTTACGAATCTCAGTCCTTCCGGCACATAAATATCTACAACATCCTGTGACATGGGGCCCAGTGAATCCACATAATCTGCACTCTTTGCAAGCTTGTCTACTGCATCCTGTGCCTGGGAAACCCTGATTGAATCACTTGCAAAATTCATGGCAAAGAAAAGAATCAACCCGATGAAGGTGAGCCCTAGCGCAGTCATAAGCAACTGTTCCAGAGAACTCTGTCCTTTCATTACCATGTATATAAACCTGCCTTTACTCATTTAATAAACTTATTAAATATTGCCTTCCGCTCCACCGATACGTTTTAAACACCTTTAAACACAATATATACTAATGAATAAAGCACCCCGCGGGGATGAACCCACCCAGCCCGTAAGTACTGGGATCCAGCTGAAATACAAACTCAGATTGGTACAGCACAAAGCCAGTGCTACCGGAAGCTTTTTCCGCAGTTTTTCAGGAGCTACCGGAAAGTTTTTTCGCAGTTTTCCAGAAGTTACAAAACGGGGTTTCCGCAAGTTTCCAGAAGTTACTGGAGATTTTTTCTGCAGATTACGCAAGCCAATCACCAGTGCCTCAACTGCAGCCCAGCTCAAAGCCAGCACCGCAAAGAGTTTTTTCTGCAGGTTCCGCAGGCCAATTCTTATTGCCGCAACTTTCCTTACTCTAGCAACTGGAGCAGTTACCGCCGTTTCCCTTACTCTCTCTGATGAGTCAGTGCAGCTTCAGCAGGTGGACCGCACTCAAATTGCTCAGCAGCTTCTCGATTCCGCAAAAAACTGGGATGTCCGAAAACTTAAGGATGCCCTTCAGAAAGGCGCATCCATTGATTCGCAGGATGAGCTCGGTGAAACTCCCCTTATTACTGTTTCTAGAACCGGAAAAATAGGGCGTATGAAATTCCTTTTGAATAATGGTGCAAACCCGAATGCCCAGGACAATGCAGGCTGGAGTGCCCTAATTGGTGTTTCCAAAAACGGCAATCTTGACGCCGCCCAGCTCTTACTTGAGTCAGGGGCAAATCCCAAGCTCTTTAACGAAAGCAAAGAAACCGCTCTCTTTTGGGCCGCAACCAGAGGGAACAACGAACTCTCAAAGCTTCTTCTGGAAAAAGGCGCAACCATAGACGCAGCAACTGCACAGGGAGTTACCCCTCTTATGCAGGCCGCTGCATATGGCCACCTCGAACTATGCTTAACTCTTCTTTCCGCCGGTGCGAGAGTAAGTGTGCGGGATGAGAATGAAAGGACTGCAAAGGATTATGCTTCAATGGGGGGACTTGGAAAGCACCGCAAGGTAAAGCGCCTCCTCAATGGATATGGAGCAAAAAACGGAAACTGACCAATATCCTTTTAAACATATTCTCCCACAATCAGAAACCATTAAATAGTGGGAAACTCCTAATACTCAAAAGAGGTGTAATGATATGAATAAAAAAGGCCGGTGGTGCCTTCATGGAAAGGGATGTACTTCATCCGCCTCGATAAGAAGGGGCGACTAGTTCTACCGCTGGAAATCCGTGATGCCCTCCAAATTAAAAATGGAGAAAAAATTCTTCTTAGCGTAAGCTCTGCAACCGATTCTACAGTAACAATAGACGTAGCGAAAGCGCTGCCTGATTCTGAGTACTGTCCTTACTCCCGCAACGGGAGCTATGCAAAAAAGAGGTGTAAAAAATGAGCAAACCAATATTTTCCAAACCCGAAGAAGTAAAAGAGAGGCTTAAGCTTCCATATGTCCGTTCAGGAAACGATTTCCAAAGGCAAATGGGCCTGCGGACCGGGCCAGTGGGCACAAAAGCCAGGGAGCGCGCAATCTCCTTCCTCAAGAATAGGTGGGGAGTGGATTTTGATGCGCTCGAGCTAAACCTTAAGGGACTGTGGCTTCCCAGGCAGATTGCCCGCCCGGATGGAGAAGCGTTTCTCACTGCGCGCATTGCCCAGGCATTTGGCATAGATTGCGGGATACTTGAGCTTACGCTTGATTGCTTCGTGGATAATGCCTATAAGAAAAGCTTTATCCAGCAGCGGATTCTTTCAGAAGAGGAAGGAACAATCCGCATCATGAAGTCCCCTCTCCCAAAAAGAAATACGAGCCTGGATGAAATCCCTGCAGGAGACGGAACCAATATTGCCCAGCTGCTGCGCTCTTTCCTGGAAAAAACCCTGCAGATTATGGAAGTGGATGATATCTCCCCCGCATATTCCAAAGCACTGGAAATGAACCTTGAAGGGGCACTCCAAGGCACAAACGAGCCAATCGATGCGGTAATGGTCAAGCTTGATGGCATACTAACCAATTTCAGGCTGGCCTCCACAGAGAAAAAATATCTTTCCGGAAACAAAGAATTCTCCCTTGAAGAAATGAAGGAATCCGCCAGGCTAAAGCTCGCCCGCCCATCTTCCCTTTGGAATTACAAGAACATCTACCTTCTTATTCCAGGAATTCTCTGCCCGGAAGCAGCGTTTGCAGTTGTGCCATTTGAATTCGATGATGCAAAAATAGGCGGCGCAGCATTCTCCGCAATAAAAAGGATTGAAATGATTTACGGCCTTCCCCCCCTAATCCTCCCAATCGTCCCAAGCTCGAATATAGATACAGGGAATCTTGCCTTTGCAAAAAGCATGATTGGCAAATACCCTGAAGCTGCAATTTTTCTCCTAAGGGAAGCCACGGAAAAAAGAATCCTTGGTGGATTCAGCCCTGAGCTTTCTCCCCTGGACCTGTGCTTTGAGCTCGATAGCGCACTTACAGAAATAATCCTCAGGAAGGAGATCAAAGTGAGGTGAAAAAATGAAAAACAGAATTTTCCAAGAAGCGGTTTACTTCATCTGCACCCCAGTAATCAACTGAATCCCGCCATAATTTAAACCTTATTTTCTATAGAGCTCCATGGCGAAGCAGGGTAAAACCTACTTAGGGGTAACCACACTCGCCCTAATGACTGTTGCAGCACTCTTTAGCCTAAGTGGCCTCACTGAAAATGCAGAGTTTGGTTTTTCCTCAATATTTTTCTACGCTTTAACTGCACTCCTATTCTTCATTCCCGCTGCCCTCACTGCAGCCTTTCTCGCAACCCGCTTCCCCTCCGGAGGCATAAACGTATGGGTTTCCAAAGCCTTTGGAAAGAAATGGGGACTTCTTGCAATCTGGCTTCAGTGGATACAAAGTGTTACTCTTTACATAACCATCCTTAGTTTTGCCGCAGCTACCCTCGCATTCGCAATCGACCCTGCACTCGCGAGCAACGGCCTTTTTCTTCTTGCCGCAATCCTCGTAATATACTGGGGCGTAACCCTGCTCAACTTCCGCGGAATGAACCTCTCCACAAAACTAAGCACATATGGAGTAGTTCTTGGAACCCTTCTTCCCGGAGCCTTCCTCATCCTCCTTTCATTAATCTGGATTCTTGGAGGAAACCCCATCCAAATAAACATCTCATTAGATGCAATCATCCCAGAATTCCATGGAATAAACAGCCTCGTACTCGCAATAGGAGGAATCCTCCTCTATGCAGGAATTGAAATGTCTGCAGCCCACATAACTCGGCTCAAAAACCCCACAGTTGAATACCCACGTGCAATCTTTCTTGCAGCAGTAATTGCTTTCGTAGTATTCGTTTTAGGCTCCCTTGCAATAGCCTCCGTAGTTCCCAAGCAGGAGATTAGCTTAGTTGCAGGAGTAATGGAAGCATTCTCCGCCCTCATCAACAATTATTCAGCAGGATGGCTTCTCCCTATAGTTATGCTCTTTATAGTAGGAGGAACAGTTGCGCAAATAAACACCTGGATTGCAGGGCCGAGCCGCGGCCTCCTCAAGGTTGCGCGAGAAGGCTCCCTTCCACCCATATTCAGCAAAGTAAACAAGAACGATATGCCCACCAATATCCTCCTAATTCAAGCAGTAATCGTAACCCTCCTTGCAATTGTATTCGTAATGATGCCGGATGTAAGCACTTCCTTTTGGATAATTACTGTACTTACTGCCCAACTTTACCTAATTATGTACATACTGATGTTTGCAGCTGCAATTATCCATTCCAAATCAGTAAAGGAAAAACCAGGAATGTTTTCCATGCCCGGAGGGAGGGTTGGAGTCTTCATTATTGCAGGAATCGGCCTCATTGCTTCAATAGCCGCAATATCACTCGGATTTTTCCCGCCTGCCCAGGAGCAAACCGGAGGAATTATTTTCTACGAAGGCTTCCTTATATTCGGAATATTAATTCTGGGTTCCGCCCCCTTAGTACTGTACCACTTTAGGAAGCCCAGCTGGGTACAGAAAAAAGTAGAAGAAAAATACTGACACACTTGTTCATGTAGAGAATCCGATGCACATCTCCTTTTAAATTGGAAGTGAATATATATTCATGGTGCATTTTTTGGATTTTGATTTGATACTGCTTTCACTTAAAAAAGCTGCAAACTCGCTCTGGGGAACACTTCCCGTACTCATTGGAGCAATACTCCTAATCTCATTTGCCAATTCATTTATTCCCAAAGAAGTCTATTCATCTTTGTTTTCCGGAAATCCACTCATAGACCCTCTTATAGGAAGCATCCTAGGAAGCATTCTCGCAGGCAATCCTTCTACCAGCTATATCCTTGGAGGGGAACTGGCTGATTCGAATGTAAGCCTTCTCGCAGTCACCGCATTCTTGGTTTCCTGGGTAACTGTTGGATTTTTGCAATTTCCTGCAGAAGCCCTCCTCTTGGGAAAGAGGTTTGCACTTTCCCGCAACATTGCCGCATTCCTTTTCTCGATAATTGTAGCAATAGCAGTTTCATCTGTGGTGGGCGCATGGTAAGCGAAAAAAGCAATTCCGGGTGGTATTTCCTTTTCGCAGTGCTTACGCTTTACATGGTTGCATATCTTTTCTCCCCTGAAAAGATTCTTTCTTCCCTGGATTTCTTTTCCGCATTAATCCTGAAGCTCGTGCCTGTTTTTGTGCTTATATTTGCCCTTCTTGCGTTTGCAAACTATTTTGTGAAGCCAAAACTCCTCGCAGCTCACATGGGCCATGATTCTGGCCCGAAAGGTTGGATTCTCGCTGTACTTGCAGGCATCATCTCCACAGGTCCTATCTATATGTGGTACCCCCTCCTAAACGATATGCAGAAGCACGGAGTGCGAAACGGTCTTCTTTCTGCATTTCTTTATGCGCGCGCAGTAAAAGTCCCCCTCTTTCCTATACTTATACTCTATTTTGGCCTTACATATACTGTTCTGCTTTCTGCTGCAATCATTATTGCAGCGCCTTTACAGGGATTACTTACTGAAAAATTAATGGAGTTGTTTGAAAATGAAAATAACCGTATCGTCTGAAGATGGAAAAGAAGATTCTCCCGTGTGCCCAGTTACCGGGAGGGCTCCCCACTATATAATTTTTGAAGATGGGGAGGTTTCAAAGGTGATGAAGAATCCCTTTGCAGTAGGGGGAGGAGGTGCATCCTTTGGTGTTGTGCAGATGCTTTCCAATGAAGGGGTAGAACTCATAATAAGTGGAAAGTTTGGCCCGAATATGGTTACTGCACTTGAAGAAAAAGGAATAAAACACAAAGTGGTTGAAGGAAAGAGCGCAAAGCAAGCTGTGCAGGAAGCTGCATAGGCTTTGCGCAGTTTTTCCTATTTCATATACACATTAAAGAGCTCGAATTCCCCTTCTACTCTATCCGGAATATCCCTCAATTCCTGGTCGCTCCAGTCCGATTCGCTCCAAATAAATGGTTTCCCATCAAATACAGCAGTCCCGTACTTCATCCAGAACCCTTTTTCCGGAGTCTCAAAGTCCAGCTTCCCACTTACTTCATAATTCATCATGGAAGCAGACCCAGCTTTTGCATCCAGAGACCCATCCGGAACCTTTTTTGGAGTAGAAGTATCCCCGAAACCTAAATCCCACCTTCCGTATATGGAAAGCGGATCTCCTGGATCGGTATAAGTAATTAGCCATTTCGCAGATTCAATATCATCCACCTGTCCAATGAACTCCTCCAATTGGAGCCTTCTTGCGGGCCTATTCTCCACAGGGTTTATTTCTTCCCTTACCATATGGGATGCAGGATAATTTATTCCAAGGAATATTCCCGGCTGCACCAATTCTTCATCATATTTGGTAGAGAGCCCCTCCGGCTTAGTTACAATATCATATCCCCCTTCCGCATTTGATTTGTAGTAAATAAAGCTCTTGTATGACATTTCCACAAGCCCCATCTCCCCAGTTTTGTCATCATAAATCATATATCCGTTCATATATGTTCCCGAAGCCTCAAGCGAAACCATGTAATAGAAATCATCCAGTGATTCTGCAAAACTTTCTGCAATTGCTGCCCGCATAAACATCCAAAGTGAATTCACTTTCGGCTCTGTGTACGTACTATCGTGCGTTGTTTCCAGGAACCCTATTCCATTACCGTTATATCCGAAATCAGTAAGGCTTGTAACGATTCCCGGACTATTCCCATTGAACGTAACATACGTTCCCGCAATATAGTAAGTGTACACCATGCTCTGGTCCAGGAAACAACTCCAGGTATTATGTGCAAAATACATATCATCTTCAGTTTTTTTCATGAATGCTGTACATCTTGAAGGCTCCTTCCCCTGAGCCTCCTTTGCATTATCTACAACGTCCCACATGTCCGTTCCCGCATTGAGGAAATACACATCCAAAAATGAAACTCCCTCACTCCCATAATTGAGCCCAAGCTCTTCTTCACTAAAGTAATCCGGTCCGGGAAGCCATTCTCCGCTGAAGTCTAGTTCCTGTGGCTCATCCAGAGTAGCTCCGTGGTAAACCCCCAGAATCCTGAAAAGTATCCTCGAAATCCTGTTTTTTACCTTCCCATCTGCATCTTTTGCATAATTCACAGTATAATTGTAATTTCCCAGGAGAAATCCTTCCGCCTGGGTAAGCTGCCCTTCACTCGGAGGGCGGAATTTGTATTCGCTCGGGTCAACAAGATATGCAGTGTCCCATCCATTATCCCTTGTATCCGCAAGTTGATTCTTCTGCAGCCTTCCCTGCACAAACCCTGCTTCATACTCAGCTTTTAGCTCATTCGGGTCATTGGAAACCACTCCCAAATTATACACGTGGCCCTTTAGTTCCTGGTACCCCTCCGCATTTTCATTTAGCTTATATGTTAGAATCCCTTCTGGAACATCTTCCAGTTCAGGAGCCTGCTCCACAATCTGTTCCTCTTTGGAAACTTCTTTAATCGGGGGAACATACTCCTCTTCCACAAGATCCGAGGGACCTATTTCTTCTCCTGGGCACCCAAATGCAAAAATCAAAACCAGCAAAACCGAGAATACAAGAATCCTCCCTTTCATGCGGCAATATCCTCCCCAAATTATAAAAATTGCAGCATTTCCATATCTTGGCAGATTATCCCAAAAGGAAAGGGTTATAAAACCTAACAATCGATACTCCCATTAGTAAAAGTATATATAGGTGTATAACATGACAGAAGGAACAGTAAAGTTCTTTAACGAAACTAAGCGCTTCGGTTTTATTGCCGGAGATGATGGAAAAGAGTACTTTGTGCACGAGAGTGGGCTCAAAGAAGGAACCACACTCGCAGAAGGCGACAAAGTAAAGTTCGATGTTACTGAAGGTGACAGGGGACCCAAAGCAGAAAACGTAGAAAAACTTTAGATTTCTCCAGTTTTTTGATTTTTTCTTTTCTTATTTTTTTAATTTTATTTTTTTTCATTAATTCTATTAATTCCACTCGCTCTATTCTAAAAAATAAAAATTAATGGAAGGGATTTATCTTACCCCTAAGAAATCCTTTTTGAGCAAATCAGGGTTGTCCAGCCCGACGGTTCTGTGCAGCAGCCTTCCCTCACTCGTGAGGTAATACCCCATGTATCCATCTGCTCCAAAGAACGGCGACTGGTAGGTATGGGCCCCATTGTTCTGGCCATAAAACCTCAGCGCCTGGTCCAGGGTTCCATCTGGAGTCTCATATGTGTTCCCATAATCCAGAAGAACCGTCCTGTCGCTTAGCTGGCCTGCAGTTATCATGTGCATCCCATCCGGGGTGTTCACTCCCATAACTATCGCATTCATCCCATTTGCCCTCATAAATTCTGCCATGAGCCAGTGGATTCCGGCACAGACTGCAATTCCATTTTGGAGGCTCTCAGGCATGGGTCCGGAGTTGCTCTGGTACCACCCGATATATTCCTGGAGGTACTGGAAGATGTTCTCGTTGGTTGCACCCGCTATTCTCTCTATCTCCGAGTCGAAGATATTCCCATTGGTCATGGATTCATATGCATCGTTCGCATATGCAACCTGCTGCATGAATGCACCCAGGAACCTTGCCCTAATCAATACCTGTTCATCAGAAAGGTTTCCATATGAGTTGCTAAATTCCTCAAAGGTTGAAGAATCCAGCATTCTCCGCTTCATCTCATTTATGGGCACATCATAATACGGGTCTCCTGACCTTCCGAATCCATAGGGCCCGGGGTGCTCTGCATCAGGAATACTCGTTTCCGCAAACTCTATGCTCCCATCCTGCAGGTGCGAATACTCCGCAGTATTCGTGGAGTTGAATCTCTCATTTGCGAGGATCACATTCATCCCAACCATTATTACAGGGTCCATCCTTCCGCCCAGCTGCTGGGACCAATGGGTCATTCCCAGGGAAAGCCAGATATCTATATCCGCATCAATCACGTTGTCCCTTACGCTTACTGTGCGGGTTCCCCTGAATCCGTATCTATTGTATATCCCGTAAGTATCCCCAACCAATCCAATGTCTGCGAAGGCCCGGATCGTATACTGGTCAAGCATCACCTGGGCCCCAACTTCCACATCCTGGAATTTTGGTTCATAATACCCGATATATGCAGTTTTTATCGGGTCATCTGCCGCAAAATAGAATGTGGGCACTCCATAAAGCAGCAGCGTTTTTGCAATCTCCGCTGATAATCCCACGCTGAAATTCACATACGTATCATCATATGTTGGGTAGGAAAGCGCACCTCCGAATATTCCTCCCATCCTGAGCCTGAAGTTCTCCCCCATTGGCTGGGAATACCCAAGCCCCACAGAATGCGAGCTATATACCCAGGAAGGCATGTTTCCCATAAATGCCGCGCTTCCATAATACACACCCTTTACTCTCCATACATTGAGCTCCGGCCTCAGCATAACCCTTCCAAATGGTGCAAGCGGCCCCCTGAATGAGAGCGCACCCAAATCAAGGCGCAGGAGGTTCCTGTACATGAATGCACCAAATACAGAACTCCCTGCCTCATTTGCAAGAAAATTTATTCCCAAATCTACAGGATTATCCATCTTCAGTGTCCTTGGGTTCCCGCCCAAATCCACTGCACCCCGGAACGGGTTGAGCGCCGGGTCATTATAGCTGCTTGGTGCAGGAGGGAACACCACGTTGTGCCTTACTATTTTATCTTTATCTAATTCTTCAGCTCCCACACCTACGTTTTCGTTCACTCCAGCCGCAGGTTTCTCTTTAGGAGCTTTTTCTTGCTCTATCGATTCTATTTGCTCTGAAAAGTTATCTAGAGAGGTTAGAACAGCCTCTGTTTCTCTTATAGTATCATCATCCACTTTCTTTTCCGGATTTTCCTTGGTCGCCCTTCTCTTGGCAGCAAGTTCATTCGCAGCGTTCAGTGCTTCTTCCCTTTTTTCCGCAGTATAATTTGGATTTTTCGCTGCAGCCCTCAGTAAAGCTTCTGCTTCTTCATCACTGTATAATGGGACAATTTCAGCAGCCTCACCTGAATTATTGCCCGCCTTTGACTTAGATCCATCATCCGCATTTGCATTTCCTGAAACCAGCGGAACCGCAAACAGGAACGCACTTACTGCAACTCCTGCAACTGCTCTTTCGAATTTCCTGAATTTGCCTGACCTTTTTTCTTCCCTGTTCCTCGGTGCATTCACCTTAGGAGCAGCTTCATTAATCTCTCTAGAATTGAATTTCATAACCTCTACCCACAGTATATTTACAATAGAAGGTAATTTAAGGCTACATTCTATGACCACTATAACCTAAACAATACTCTTTTAAACACATCTAATCACAATTTGTATGAACACCTGCTTTAATAACCAATACTTAGAAAGAAGGTGAAGTAATCTTTCAAAAAAAGTGAGCTAATGAAATTTATAGATTTAGGACTTTCAGGCAAAACCCTGAAAGCAATAGATGCGTGCGGCTATACTCAGCCTACGGAAGTGCAGGAAAAAGCTATCCCCAAAATACTTGCCGGAGCTAACTTAGTTGTACGAAGCCAGACCGGAACCGGAAAAACCGCTGCTTTTGGAATTGGCATAGTTGAACGTATTGCCTCAGGCAAAACCTCTAAAGCCCTTGTGCTAACTCCCACAAGAGAACTTGCAATGCAGGTATCTACGGAAATACAAGAACTTGGAGAAAAACATGGCCTAAAGACCTGTGCAGTATATGGAGGGCAGAAAATAAACATCCAGTTGAGGGAACTTGAAAAGAAATACAATATTCTTGTTGCAACCCCGGGAAGATTACAGGATCTATGCAAAAGGAGAAAAATCCATCTTTCCAGCTTCAACCTAATCGTTTTGGATGAAGCAGATCATATGTTAGATATCGGATTCCAGAAGGAAGTGCTGACTATTCTTTCACATCTTCCTTCCAAGCACGTAACACTTCTTTTTTCAGCAACCGTAGACAAGGGAGTAAAGAACATAATTTCCAAATATATGCCTGATTCCGAGTTTATTGAAGTTGGGGAGATGAAGGTTGTTTCTACAATAAATGAAGAGCAAATCGAGCTTTCGCACGTAGATAAGGTTTCCACTTTACATAGGATACTTGATTCCCACCGCGGAGTAAAAACCCTTATTTTCATGAGAACCAAAAGAGGCGTACTCAGGCTGAAGGCAAAGCTTAAGCAAAGAAATATAGAAGGTGTAGGCATGCTCCAGGGAGATATGGAGCAATGTAGACGCAACAAGGTTATTTCCGGATTTAAGGACGGATCCATCAATATACTGGTTGCAACCAATGTTGCTTCCCGCGGGTTACATATAGAAAACGTAGACCTCATTGTAAATTTTGATAAGGCTGAAAACAAGGAAACTCATCTTCATAGAGTTGGGAGAACCGGGCGCATGGGAGCCGAAGGAAAAGTAATCAATTTCATTTCGGACGATGAGCCGAGAAAACCAAACCATTCTAGCTGGAAAGGCAAGCGTGGAGGCCGTGGAGGCCCGAAGCCTCAAGGAAGATCTGGTCGCAAAGGCAGAGGTTCTCAGTCCAGGCGCCCAAGAAGGCCCAGGAACTAATTCATTAGTTTTCCCCTTTCTCCAGGGCTTTATTTCTGTATATAAAGCCATAGTGAGAACAAGTTTCCATATTTGCTTATTATCCAGGGATATTTATGAAAACACTTTTGGCGATTGGTGATGAGAAAGACTTCGATTCTTTCAACAAATTCATTAAACAGCAAAACTTTCTCGGAAGAGAGGGAATTTCTTTCAAAACAGCAAATTATGATTCGGTATTCAGGGGTGAACTTCCAGAAGTAGAAACAGATGAACTGACAATACTTCTTTTTTTCCCCTTTGATTATTGGGAAAAATATATCGAAACAGCAGAAAGCAAGGATACCTACGGAAACTATAGATATTTTTCCAAATTCAAGAAATTTTGGGAAGATATTGATAACAGATTAACTTCTTTTTATAAAAATAAAAAAATCCACTTCATTAATCATCCTGACAAAATTTATTTGGAGAGGGATAAGCAGCTTACTAATACAATTTTAGCCAAAGCTGGTATTGCAGTCCCAAACACTTATTCCATCAGAGACTACAAGAAAGTACAAGATATGCTAGATAATGGTGAAAAACTTTTCATAAAAGTAAGGTATGGTTCAATGGGCAAGGGAATAAGCTATTTTGAAACAAATAAGTGGCTTACCAACTTCCGATTTAAAAGTGGCCAGATAATAAGCAAAAAATCAGATCGCGGTTGGGAGTTCACAGACATGACCGGTAAAGATGATTTCCTTCAGGAACTGCTAACCCAGGACGTAATAATTGAAGATGCCATAGAGCCTTTTTTAGTTGAGGGCAGATTATGGGATTTGAGGATATATGTTGCTTTTGGGGAGGTACTACATATCTATCCAAGGAGCAATGACCCTAATTTACTCACAATGAATATCTCACAGGGGGCCCGGGGTGAGGACCCGCAGTTTATCCATGGTCTTCCCCACGGACTATTGGATGATGCAATACAAACATCGCTAAATGCTGCAAAGGCAATGGGATTAGGTTTCGCAGGCATTGATGTGATGTTTTCCAAGGGAAGCAATAAGGCAACAGTTATAGAAGTCAATTCTTTTCCGGGTTTTCCCAAGGCAAAAAGCTTTAATTTATCGAAAGAACTAATAAAAAGAATGTTAAAGCAAAAATGGAATTAGGCTGAATTAAGCGATGTTTTCTGCATTTTCCCCCATACTTGCATATAAATAATTGCTCTTCTAATCTGTTAATATCCGGTGAGCATATGGGTTTAAGCAAAAAAGATTTGGGAAAGAAAAAAGCCAATTTAAAATCAAGGCTGGAAGAGCTTGAAAAGAAAGCAAAATTCGATCCGATTAAGAAAGATCGGAAGCTTCATGAGGAGATTGCGGAATTGAGGAAAAAGATTGGTGCGCAGTAATTTTCATTTTTCCCTTTCTCCAGGACTTTATGCTCAGAATTATAATTATTGCCTTTGAGCTATTCCCATGTTATTCTCAAGAGTAATGCTTGTGTTCTGCATTTTGCTGGCAACTTTTTCTTTTGCCAAAATGGATGATGATGGGCTTGGCCCGCTCGACCCCCAGGAGACTCAATCTTCTGATGAGTATTTAGATCCTTTTGATCCGGATGATGACCTTAATGATACAGGAAAGATTCTTCCTGATTCTCCGGCTGAGATGGTTGAAGTGGGCCCAGAGAGCACTGTTGGCCCGGAAACATATACTTATGGGGAAAGGGCAATTATTTCCGGAGTTCCTGCGTATTACCAGCCTGATATGTACATACGGGGCGCATGTGGAGGAGATGGATTCCCTACAGGCTGCGGTCCGGCTGCAGGCGCTTCAATTTTGGGTTGGTGGGAGCGCAGAGGAATCGAAGGCCTTATGTTTGGAGGAGTAAATTCTGATGGCCTTCCTGAAGATACTATTGTAGAGCTCGGCCGCGGCAGATATATGGACAGGATAACCGGATGCGGGCAAACTGCAGTGCTTCCGGACAAATTCAAAAGCGGATTAGATGTTTGGTTTAATGAATATTCTTCAGTTGATTTTACTGTTACTAAATACAAAATAACTGAGAATTCTGATGTTAATGACATTTGGGACCTTGTAACGAATGAAATTGACCATGGAAGGCCTTTAGTCTATCTATACAGGGCAGATGGGGACAAAGAAAGCGATGGCTACCTGTATGCAAATCATTATGCTATTGTTGTTGGTTACGATGGATTCGATGGGAGGAAAAACCTAATTATTCAGCCAAATTGGGGAGGAGGAAATTTCAGCACAAGTTATCTCAACACATATGCAAGTGACCAGTCCTATGAGAACAATGCTTTGCTTACTCTAGGCCATTATACAAGGCCTGCTGCATGGATTAACTACAATCTTTACACAATCGTTCCCGATTCCTATGATTATGATAATGAATGTAATGGATGGCTGCTTGATGGAACTGAGTTCCATTATCCAGGGGATGATGATGGCGTAGCTACCTCATATTTCTACCCGGATGCGCGCCTGATGCGCGATTTTGATACCTGGGGGCCCACAGAGTATCTTTCTTTGCAGGATGGAGAGTGTTTTGTTGCAACCTTCTATGATTATGATGATGATGGTTGGTATGATGGCGCAGACAACTGCCCCTACATTTCCAATCCCTACCAGGAAGATGCTGATAATGATGGAGTTGGGGATGTTTGCGACAAGCCGGATTTAGTTCTTTACTTGGAATACGGAAGCCCCACTTATACTGAAACCACACTCTCAGGTGGCAAAACCATGCTAACCTTTGATATTGCAACCACGATTGTAAATGAAGGGACCGAAAATATTCCCGCAGGCACAGAGTTTACCGTATACTGGGCCCAGGAAATCGTAACCATAGAAGGGGAAGAAACCGATGAACCCCTTGTAATGGCCGTAGAAACCGTTCCTGGAAATGGCGGCAAATCCAAGCAGGTTTACAACATACTCTCTGAGGAGGGGAATAAATTCTCAGGCCTTACTGCAATGCCCTACACCCCTCCCCAAGAGGAATCAGCAGAGGTAGTTTTGTATGGATACCTTGCTCCCGGGCACAGCGTTACTGTTCCAAATGTGCAGTTCAACGCTGTATTTGATCCTGAGGATTGCGTTCTTGTTGCACATTCCGGGGAGATCATAGATACGCTTGCAGACGAACTTGATGAAGACAATACGGATACTCTTGAAGGCTACAATACTTTAGATAATTGCTATGATGTCAGCACAGATATTGGTGTAGCTGAAGCAGGCATATACCAGGAGCCTAATGTTTGGGCAGATAAAGGAATCCAGCCGGAAACAACCGAAGCAGGTTTAGCCAAAGTAATGAACATACTCCGGGATGTGGGCCCAGAAGGAACTCTTATAGATATGGGGCAGATAATCCTTCGTATTCCTCCGGATGCATTTGCTTTGGACAAGGAGATAAATATCCAGATTGTTGATGCTTATTCCGGCATAGACCCCATAGGGGATGTGTATAGTGTAGAAAGCGAAGGTACGCTTAGCAAGCCCGCAAGATTAATCCTCAAGTACAATGAAAACCAGCTTGGTGGAATGCAGGAGGAAAACCTTGCAATCTTTGCAAATGCCGGAGAGGGCTGGCAGATGATTCCCTCTACTGTAAATGTCAATCTGAATACGGTTTCAGCTTCCCTTTCGCATTTCTCCCTTTACACCCTAGCGGGAAAGCGTTTCGATCCGCAGAAATTCGTTGAGTCTAGGGAGAGCCTGAAAGACTTCCAGAACACTACCTGGGAGGACAAGCCTGCGTACAGGATAAGAAAAACCAGGAAGGCAAAACTTCTTTGGCTCATTGAAGTGGACATGGAAGTAGATACTGTAGTGGATAAGGAAACCGAAGAGGTAGTTGGAGAAGAAAGGCCCTGGTGGAGCTTCCTGGTAACTGAGTAGGCTCAATCCCTACTCCAACAATTTTTCTATTTTTTCCAGGAATTTTCCTGCAAACTCCACCAGGTTTTTTGCCTCATCAACAGTAGGATAATACTCAGAGGAATACGAAACCTTGTGCCTCTTTTCCCGGTATTCGTCCAATAAATGCACAAAAGAAATGCCCAGCTTCTCAGAATAATTCGCTTCCAAATACCTTGCTACACACGCATGGCTCCTTTCCCGATATCCATCCTTAAACAAAAGCGCCATTGCCCCATCAAACATCGCTGCGTACCCCGCAAGCACCGCAGAGTTCGGGCTCCCATTTTTCACTGCCTTCTCCGCTTCTTCCAGCATCACCTGCGCCTTTTCCATCTGGCTTTTTGCCTGCACTATTGAAGGCGCAATCTCCCTTATCATCCCCTGCTCAATGCAATCTTTAAGAGTAATCATACTCCCTCTCCCCACAATACAATTGAGTAATGCAGCGAAAAGTAAAACACCGGGTTCTTTTCCATGTGCCCTTTCACCCTTTTCTTATCCAGGAACACCAGGTCCACCCCTGCGCCCAGTTTCTTTTCCAGCGTCCTCCTCGCTTCCGCAGCCTTGAGCATTTCTGGCTCCTTCTCTACCTTCACCCATACATCAATATCCGAGTCTTTTAGGTTGGTTCCGTTTGCCCAGCTCCCAAATACTCCCACTCCCTGCACCCCAGGAATCTTTTTCCTAAGCACTTCCACCGCAGGCGCTGCCCTCTCCACATTAAAGAGGGTTTTGAGCGCCCTCACCTCCGGGTTTCCCAGGTCCAGCTTCCCCTTCTTTATGAATTCGTCCTTCCCCAGGCTGTTCATGAGCACGGAAGCAGATGCCGGGCTCACCCCAGATTTCCTTGCCACTTCCCGCACCCCAGGAATTCTCTCCGGATTCTCCAGTATTAATTGCATTAATTTTTTTCTCTTTTTGCTCGATATAAGTGTTCGCATATCCTAAACATATTGTTTAGTATTTTTAAACAGATCGTTCGTTTTTCCCAAACACCCCTTTCTAATTAGATTGCAAACCCGCACCTTTTAATTGAGCGGAAGCTCCAGGTTTCCAGTGCTTCCAGTAGAATTCTAATCATCCTTCCATTTCTCTATGTCCTGAAAGCCAATCCAACAAGGCCAACCAGCAGCACAAACGCAGGCAGGCAGCTTTCTTCTTCCGCACTCTTTTCCCCATCAATTTTGTTTACATCGGGAGGCTCCGCAATAGTTTGGTTTTCCTTAAATTCTGCAACTTCAGCTATTGTTTCCACCGCATCTAGTTCTTCAACCGTTTCTAGATTCTCTTCGGTTGTGAGGCAGTTTTCTGCACAAATCAGCCCATATCTTTCCCCATCACCATAAAACATCTCCTCCTTTGGCCCATTGGATATTAGGGCATCTTCAGAATCAGCTGTCACATAAAAGTTATGGCACCCCTCTTCCAAGCTAATCTTCGGAGTTGAAAATAATTGTCTCTTTTCCCCATTTAGTGAATAACTAGCAGAATATATTTCCCTCCCATCTATCAATACGTCTGTAGTCAGTTCCGGGGTGTTGCTAGAGTGCTTATCAGATAAGTATGCAGCATTGGTGACATAATATTCCATTTTGAATGGACTATTGCTGCAAATTTTTGATGGAAATGATAGTGCTTCAATGGTTGCAGTAGGGTCATTTGAGTTAAGTAAGACAAATCCATAAAGGCTACCTTGTTTATTAGAATATATCTCCCAGAATGATTCGGCAGAGATTTCTGGCGTTATCTCAACTGTTTGCGCACATGGGCTGCGCCCCTTCTCCGAACACGAAACCGGAAATGCAAGCACTTCTCCGGAGTTTAATGACGGTATGGTAATATTGGATTCTTCTCCAGAGTTAATTATTCTGATTGTAAGCGGGCCTGCAATGTCATCTTCCCCAATGTTGGCCACGTAATATGTAGCATGATATCTTGCAATGTAGGGGTAAGGGCGTTTCAAACGAAAGGGGTCAATCATGCTGATGGAGATCTTTTTTCCGGGGTGTTTTTCAAATACGTTTATTTCCATGCTGTGTTCATTATTGTTCTCGTTTGATTCATGCAGGGCATTTTCCACATCAATGCTGATTGAAATCGTGTGCACTCCCCCTTCCAACAAAAACTCTTGGGCTACTAGGTGGTCCCTTGGGCGTTTCTGCAAAACTCTCTGCCTTGCATATTCCTTCCCATCAACATGCCAGGTTACGTAATATTCCAAATCCTGGATTATTCCACTAGCATCTGAAATTCTATAATTCATCACGAATGGGATTCCATCATATGCATCCGAATCAGTTCCATGAGGAGATATGTTCTCTTGTATGACTGAAAGGTCTGTTTCTTTGTTGTGAGAATATACGAAGATGATTTTTGGGTCATGAATGGTATTTCCACCATCAAAAGATATCCTCATGGTGTGGTATCCTGCAGGCAGGAGAATCCCCTCATCTAATCTGCATAATTTTGTGTGTTCATTATAATAAGTGGGTTCAGATGTTGCATGTTCTTCTCCATCTAGGTAGAACGTACAGGATTTAACAGGGCTATCGATGGCGTTTTCAGTGATGGTTGCTGACGCATATATCTGAGTAGTGGTTGTAATGTCCAAATCATTGTAGATGATGTGTCCAGGAGGGCCATTTGTTATCTGCAAGAAACTAATGCAGTTCACAATCGAAGAGATGAATATGGCTAAGGCAATTAGCTTGATTGCATACATCTCTTTTTTCATGTTGCAAACAAGATTTATACCTTTCCCACTTTATCTTTATATTGAAGCAAGCACCATCCTTCAGGTGTTTTCGCTAGGATCCCAGCTTTCCCCCTTTCTCCCCCAGAACAGATAAGCAAATATCCCGAATATTCCAAATATGCCACAAACCAGGATCCAAAATATCTTCCATTTAATGTTCTTATTTGCAGTAACAATTTCGATCAGTATCAGCAATGCGCAAATTGAGAATATGATTGCAGAAAAAATTAACAGCACAAATACTCCGATTGCGATCAGGCCAGAGATCGTGCTGGAGGGCTCTCCTTCGCTGGCCTCCGAAAGGCTAATTCCAGTAATTAAAGAAATTGCGACAGGAATCAGTAAATACAGCACAATAAGTATAAGAGTCAACCCAATTGATCCGGCACAGATCTTTGCAGAAGTCACCAGGTTTTTGTTTTTAGGTATAATTGCACCTAGCTACAAATTCGTCTATTGTTTTATAAAAACTTTGGGTTTCCGCTATAATCTCAGCTTTTCCCCTTTCTTAGGAATCAAAACATTTGAATGAAACTCCTTAAACGCCTCAGTTTTGACATTTACTTATAAGTAGAATCTTTCTTTTTTTCAATCCGATACACAGTTATTTCCTTGGCGTTTGTATTTACATGGTAACAGATCCGATATTTTCCAATACGAATTCTAAAGCAGTCTTCCAAGCTTTCTATTTTTGCAAGGTCAAAATCTTGGGCAGGCCAGGGATTTACCTCAAGAATTTCAAAAACCGAAAATATCCTTTTCCTGGTGTTTTCATCCAATTGCCCAAATGATTTCTGAGGTTTTTTACCAAGCAGAACATCAAACATGAAAAAACTCCTAAACAGCTTTATAATTTGCCCTGGGGCCTTTAAGGGCATCCTCAAGGTCTTTCAGGTGCTCTTTAAACTCTTCATCTGAAAGTTTCTCTGTTGGTATCACTGCATGTTCAAGGACCGAGAGGTCTTTCCGTATGTCCTTTAGCTCTTGGTAAATCATGTCCAGAGTTACATTTTCTCCCATTGGCTTTCACCTAGAATTTATTGCTCACGCCTTATTTAAATACCTGATGGGGGCAGGCTTCCGGTGCTTCCACTATAATTCCAGCTTTCCCCCTTTCTCTATCCAACGATCTCCAGTAATTCCCTAAAATCCTTAATCTCATAATCCAGCTTAACTTTCTTATTTCTCTTAAATTTCTCCCCATACTTAGCTAAACAAACCTTCATGCCTAATTTCTTCGCCCCCAGCATATCCCTGTCATTATTATCGCCCACAAAAAGCGCATCAGAAGCTTCCACCCTAAGTTTCCTTAAAGCAGCCTCAAACGGAGCCCTGTGCGGCTTCTTAACTTTTGTATCATCCGTAGTAACTACAGTTTCAAACAGCCTGTCCAACCTGGAAAGAACCAAACGCATCCACGCCTTGTTCCTTGGGGCATCGGTCACTATCCCTATCTTCGCCCTCTTTTTCAGCTTCCCCAGGGTAGATACTACTCCCGGATACGGCTTCAATGAATTGAACTTGCTCCTCAGGTACGCAACTATCGCCGCCTGCTGTATCCTCTCCGCCTGCCCCACTTCCAGCCTGTACGGATGTATCACCTGGTAGAATGTCTTCTGGTATTCCACCCCATACTCATCATACACCTCAAAGATTTTCCTGTACACCCTGCCTTCCTTCTCCGGCAATCCCTTCCTAATCATCGCCCTGGCCGCGGCTTTCGCGGCCTTCTGCTTAAAGCTCCAGAAATCCAGCAGCGTATTATCTAAATCGAAAAGCACAGCCTTGAACTCTCCCATGTTCAGGCTTCTATGCTCAGTATTATAATTATTGCCTCTCCGAAGTGCATGTATGTCAGATAAACTATTCACTAAGGCTGAGTGGGACAAGACAATCAAGAAGCTGGAAAAGAAATTCAAATTAGAGAAAGCTTCAAAGGGGCCAGCAAAATACTTGCTGGTTAACAAGAGCTTTTTCAGCTCATGTGCACTTTATCCTGAAGAAGTTGAAGGGGGGAAATATGCAGCCAGGTTTGCAGGTGGATCCAAAGTTTATCTGCTTGGCATCGTTATCTTGACGACATTCTTTATTGGCCTTTCCATTACCTCATTCCCATCTGCACTATCAGTGACTTCTCTTCTCCCTATTGCTTTTGGAGCATATGCCCTGTTAGTGCACTATAATACTGACAATCTCAAGAAAAAAGTACTGGGGGAGATGGGAGCTTAAGCAGTGTTTCATAATTCCAGTATTTCCCCTTTTTTAGGAATCAGCACATTAGAATGAAACGCCTTAAACGCTTCAGGCACGTTCGTATGCACAGAAATTTCTGGCAAAATCTTTTTATATGGCTACAAAAAGCATAACCTAACTATTTGTAGTTATTATATCTTTTGTCCAGAAACAATGCATTTTTCCCTTCCTGCTTTGGATGGCTCTTCAAAGAGAAAAATCCCTTCTTTTTTGAGAATCCCAATTTCATTCCCCTTTTCTATAAGGAATGGGCATCCATAAACAAGATTATCCGGGGTCATTGTAAAGAGCATCACCCCAGCCGGGCAAAACTGGCTTTGAAGCGCAAGCGACTCATTCCTGCTTCCCGGACGCGGGGAAAAACCTCCAGATAAGTAAATCTCAAGAATCTCTTTTGGGTATTTTTGCCTTGCTTTTTCAAAAAGCGCAAAAAATTCCTTTTCCTGTTTTGCGCTTAATTCAAATGAAGGCCCCAGGGAAGCATTTCCAATCTGCATATACCTATAGAACTTAAGCCCGGATGCACCTAGCCCAAGAGCGCGCTCACAATATTCATCAACCCTGATGAAGTTATTGCTTGTAATCGGAGTTGCGAATTTCACCCTAAGCCCTGCTGAGAGGGAAACCCTGGCTGCTTTACGTAGGATCTCCTCCGGAACCGCATTCAATTCTTTTGCATCATCAAAAGTGATCGTCATGCAAACCTCATCTAATTCTGAAGCACTAATTTTTCCCCTTTCTCCAAGGCTTCAAAGGCAAGAATTTTAATGTTTGGCAGAGTAGGATTCCTATGGCCACAGGCAAAAAGAAACAGGAAAGACTAAATGGCTGGTTTAGGTACACAGATGATCCCCCCCTTAATAGTCTAGCCTTTACTGCATCAAATTTTTCTATGAAGGTTAGGGTGGTCGCCCTAATCCTCCTTGTATTCTTAGCTCTTGGCGTAATACTCGGGGCACACCATGCGTATAGTGATTGTCCAAATGAGCAGGAAATGGTCTTTAATTTTTTTGCCTGGACAGTAGCCTCTTTCGCAGTTTTGACTCCAAGGCTTTCTCATTTCCGGAATAAACTTAGGATCGAGAGTATGGCCTCAAAAATTCTATTGTTTCTACTAGTATATGGAATTACTGGAGTAGTTCACATATACTTGTCCACAATTTGTTTAGCAACCTAATGCCAGTAAAGCCATTTTCACTTCTCCTTTCTACAATTCCAGCCTTTCCCCTTTCTTAGGAATCAACACATTAGAATGAAGCTCCTTAAACTTCTCAGGCACGTTCGTATGCACAGGAATCAAAACTTCAGGATTTATCTCCTTAATAACCCGTTCCACCTACCCTCATTTACACAGGAAAAGCGCCTAAGAAAGTCTTTTAAAGTTATTCATTCATTGAATTATTCAGTAGGTGAATATAAATGAAGTTTGTAGGGAGAAAACCCGAAATGGAAGAGCTGAAAAAACTGGAGAAACTTTCAAAAAATAAGCTTTTCCTGGTAGCACTTTATGGAATCCGGAGAGTCGGAAAGACACGGCTCCTCCTAGAATTCATTGGAAACAAAGGACTTTATTTCTTTGTCAACCGCAATAAAACTTCTGAATCCCTGCTGCGCGAATACGCCTCTCTTTTGAAGCAAAAAAAGGTGCTGGGCGAGCTGGAGGAGGTAGCCAGCTGGGAGGATTTTTTCAAAGTGCTCATTGAACGGTTTAATGGAGCCATTGTTTTTGATGAGTTCCAGAACTTCTATGCAATAGATCCTTCAATCATGGGAGTTCTGCAAAAAACTGCGGATTTGCATGAGGATGAAGGAAACCTGATCCTTTTTTCCGGCTCTCTGCTTGGCCTGCTAAAAAAATCATTCCAGGATTCCAAGGAGCCACTCTACGGAAGGGTAAAAAAATCAATTCGGCTTAACCCGCTTTCCTTTGATTCTATAGTGGAAATGTGCAAAATCCTGAAGCTGTCTTCCGAAGATACGATAAAGGCATATTCCGTTTTCGGAGGATATCCAAAATATTATGTTTCCATCGAAGATTTTGATTTAGGCGGGAAGCCCTTTGAAAAGATACTGGACGAGTTTTTTTTCATTCCAAACGCTGTTCTGGAGGATGAAGTAAAGCTTATCCTATATCAGGAGTTTGGGGGAAGAAGCGGCACATATTATTCCATACTCGAAGCAATAGCAACGGGAAACAACACAATTTCCTCTATAGCAGCTTACCTGAACAAACCGGTGCCTTCCATTACCCGCCAGGTTGATGAGCTTAAAAATTATTTTGAAATTATCCGCTTTGTGAAGCCCTTTGAGGGAAAAAGGGGAATTTACGAGATAGCTCACCCGCTCATCCGATTCTGGTTTGCATACATCTACAAGAACTATTCAGAATACGCAAAAAAGTCCCCGGATTTCATAAAAAAAGTCAAAACAGACCTGAATTCTGTTTATGGCCGCTCTTTTGAAATAATCTGCTCGGACTTCGTTGCGGAAAAGCTAAAGCTGGAGAACTTTGGAAGGCAGTGGGGCAAAATACCCAAATCAAAAGGCGGGGGGCAGTATGAGATAGATTTGGTCGGTGTTTCCGGAAAAACCATCTATTTTTGCGAATTCAAATGGAAAAGGCTGGATTATTCCAAGGCCCGCAGGGTACTGGAGAAGCTGGTGGAAACATCCTCTTTTATGGAAACGAAACTAAAGCCCAAATACTGCCTGGTTGCAAAAAGCATCAAAAACAAGGAAAAACTGAAAAAAGAAGGATTTTTGGTTTTTGACATGGGGGATTTCGGGCTTTGAATCTGCCCAGGTTGATGCAAAGGTGGGGTTCACATTATTCTATTTTTGCACCATAATAATTTGGTAGATATCTCTACTCCCTTGCTTTTTCTGCGAACTCTTCCCGAAATTCACGAATTTCCTCTTCAATATGAAGCACAATCTCCTTACATCTTTTCAGTTTCCTGTACTCCTCAATAGGGATTGTTACATTCTTTTTCATCTCCTTTCACCTGAAAACTATTGCCCATGTCTTAGTTAAATACCTAGTGAGGGTAGCTTTCCGGTGTTTCCACTATAGTTCCAGTCTTTCCCCTTTCGTAGGAATCTTCACATTAGAATGAAACTCCTTAAACGCCTCAGGAACGTTCGTATGCACTGGAATCAAAACTTCAGGATTTATCTCCTTAATAACTCTTTCTAAATCCTTTTTGGAAGCGTGCCCGGAGCAGTGCGCCTTATGAAACTTAATCCCAAAATGCTTCATCCACGCTTCCCAGCGTTTTCTCTCCTCTTCGTTCCCCTCGCCTTCCAAAAAGTGCTCAGAACTAGAGTAAATAAAATCAGCTTCAGAAGGCTGCAAATAAACCAATTCAATTAAACGGTTGAAATTCAAATGCACTAAATACTCTGAAGGATTTTTCTTTATCTCCTCATAAGTAACCATATTCTCCATAAATTCCCTTTCCCACACATAATAGTCCTTTTCAGTAAAAGTGCAGGATTTCGCCAGCCTGTAATACACCCTTATGTTCCTGTCTTTCATTACATCCGGAAGCACCGGAATCTTCTCCCTCATCTCCTGCACCACGTATGCAAGCCTGGTATCAATCACCAGCATTCTCCCGTTCTCCTTTGCAGCCCTGTAAAAACTCATAAAGCGGTCTATATTGCTCATTGCGAAGTACCCGAACACCAACCCTTTAGACCCGGAAACAATCCCTGAAACCCGCTCCTCCACCTCTTTCTCAGTGAAATTATGCTCACTCTCCTGCTCCATCCTTGTCCCTTCGCATATCAAAGCATACGGCTTTGCCTCCTTTGCCTTCTTTATGAACTCCTCAGTCATGTCCTTCCTTGGGCCATGAATCCTGAAATCCCCGGTATATACAATATTTCCCTTGCTTGTTTTGATTATGAACCCGTAAGCCCCCGGGGCGGAATGTTCTACATGGATGGGCTCTACCTCCAGGTGCTTTACTTTGAACTTCTCCCTTGACCTGAAGTGCGTTATGCTTGAGTGCGTGCCTATATTGAAGAATGAAGGGTATAATTTATGGTATATCTCTGCTAATTTGTGCGTCCCGTGCCCCATGTAAACCGGAATCCCCTCATCCAGGAAGGGAAGGTGGCCCATGTGGTCCGAGTGTATGTGGCTTATGATTACTCCATCTACGTCCGGCTCCTGGTACTTTAGCTTGGTCCTCTCTAGCTTCTTCCTCGAGTAGAGCTTCTCCACTTCCGGCAGCAATCCAAACTCAAAATAAACCTCCAATCCATTTGCTCCTCTTGGCTGCAAATACTCCCAGAAATACTCCTCTCCAAAGTTGAACTCTTGGCCGAAGTCCAGGTAGATTTTGGCATCTTTGTCTTCCAGGAGAATCTTGTTTCCGCCGATTTCTCCTGCGCCGCCATAAAACGTTAAAGAAGTCATACTTACGTTGCACATGTAAAATATTTAAATAAAACCTGGAGTATGGTGCATCACAGTGATAAGCTTATATTTTACATTCCATACAAGCAGATGGTGTATGATAAATTCGAGAAATACCTCGTAAATCCAGATCAGGTTCAAACAGACATACTTTTTTCTAAACAAGATCTAAAACGACATGGAGTTAACACAAAAACGGCGACCGACCCCTTGCATATAACACTGGGCATCATCATATTGCTGTTTGTTCTAGGATTAGCATATCATGTATATAATACTCCAAACATTCTATCCATCCCTAGCATTCATGTGCCCGATGATAATGCAATAATCACGGGGGCAGAGATATTAGCCGCTTTGCTGGCACTTTCAGTAGCAGTTTTATTTTTTTATTATGAATCTAACTCGAAGAGATATATCTTTTTAGATATGGACTTCTTCTTGAAGGACTGGATTCTTTTACCTCTTTTCATCATTTATATCTTCACACTGACTCTTAGTCTAATAAGCTTAGCATGGGTTATCGAGGGGGCAAAAATAATCTCATTAGTATTTATCTTAGCTAGCATTCTTTCATTGCCATTCTTTGTTTTTAGATGTCAACGAATAGTTGATAGAATCCATGTCATACAGAAGCTAGAAAATGACTTATTTCATTCGGTTGAAAAAAAGGACATTCCTTCGGTGGAGAATAGGTTGCAGGAATTTGAATTCTTATTAATTAATTCTATAGAAGTCAGGGACAAGGTACTAATTAAACGATGTATAGATGGATTGCATGATATAGCGAAATTTTATGTTAGCACAAACTGGGAATTCAAAAATGAACATCTAACGTCCCATTCTGATGAATCTAGTATGTACCTCCATACAAGCTGGTTTTTAGAAGAGATTCTTACTGCTTTGGAGTCTGCTTTTATGATTTCACTTGATAAAAATATGGTTAATATGTCAGATTATATTCTTCGGGCACTCACTTCGATTGGAACTAAGTCCCTTAACTACGAGGGCAATCACCATGAAACGGAATTGGTGCTCAAATCATTCAAAAAAGTAATGCTCTATTCGCTAAACCGGAAGGCATGGACCAAGAGGCATAGATATTCTTTCAGGAGGTACTTTGAAAATTTTATCAGAATGCCAAAGTGGAAGTCATTTGCTATGGCAATGAGAAGTTTCTTTAGTGAGGAGTTTATTATCGATTTACTTGAAACTTATCCATATGAACCCCTGAACTTTATCAGTTATCTAGTTGATGGATTAAGGCACGTTCATTCAATCCAACTGCCAAATGATGAGAATGCACTTGAGATTGCACGAATGTCATATAACATATACTTTATCTCGCAGAAGTTGGAAGAATTTGATGAGTTGGAAGGAAGGATACTCGCTGGCAATAAGAAAATGCGAGAACATCTTTCAGACATAATTGTCTTGTGCGGTTTAGTTTTGTTATTCCATGACAAAAAATCCGAGGCACAAAAATGCAGAAAAATCTATATCAAAGACAAAAAATTTGATGAGAAGGGAGCGTTGCTCCGTATTAGAAACGATAAAACAATGTTTATCTCAGTACATGATTTCTTTAGAGAATACGATAACGATGACGTGAAACACTTCGTTGAAAGTAAATTCAAGAAAGCCATCCGAGAATACACAAAGAAGGGTGGAGCCGTAGATAAAAAATAGGAAAAACCCACCAAAACATATGAATAGTTTTTTCCTCATAGTATGAATCATTCGGACTGCAGATCCAATTAACAGAGTCTCATGCTGCAACTAGCTATCTCTTCTTTTTAATGGGTTGAGACTTTTTCCTAACTCCATGTATGGCTTCCACTTCTATGCATGGGCTAATCCCAGTAGGGCCATCAAAGCGAAAAACTCTCTGTTTCGGTCTTCTGAATAGTGCCCGCATTTTTCTACCCAAAAGCACACGTTGGATTATTTTTGGGTCGTAGCTGGTCAAACCTACTTGCTGATTGTTAATGGTTCCCATGAAAAAGATTCTGTTTATATCTCCCCACTCAGTTATTTCAGTAAGGTACCAAATGGATTTTGGGTTTTCGATCGTAACGGTCTTTGTCTTTTTGAATTGAGGGTCAGCCAGCAACAAGTCTATTCCATCTATTTGAAAGAAAGGATTGATTCCAAGGTATTCCGAGAATTCTTGGATAAAGCTAGTGTGGATCAAATCTGAAAAATAATAGCTATCCTCTATAGATGCTTTTACTAATCTGGCTTTTCTCCCTCGTTGTTTGAGAAAATCTAGTTTTCCACGGATATATTGTAAGTTTTCTGCTCCTTTCTCAGTTTCAAAAAAAGTGTAAAAGAAAAAGTCTGTGTTGTGCCAAGGTTCTGATATACATTGATCATCTAATGTTCGTAAGTTTGGTCTCTTTTGGGATCCAGTGTCATGGTTTTTCACTATCCGCTCCAACATTACTATAAAACTGGGAAGACCATAACCAAAAACCGTTTTGTGGGAGGAATGTTGCGATAACCCTATAGAGAATCCCCAAAGCGAATTAGAGTTAGTAATTTTTTTGCTTTTGAATAATTTATGCAACGAATTAACGAATTCATTTTTAAAGTGCTTCCAAGACCCCCCAAATTTACCGTAATCTAAATAATGTGCTGTTGTGTGTTCTTTGCCATCCGAATAAAACGAATTTTTAAGGGCATGGGGGTTGCGGTCAGTAAAAAGCACATAATCCATTCCATCTAGGCAGATGGGATTGTCACACACCAAAAATTCAAGTATTCTATGTGGGAGTTTCTGTTTCTTACCTTTAAAATTAACTATATTTAAGAAAGCGGGGCAACATTGTTCCAGAATCCTCCTCTTTTTATCAAACACTAATAAGCCAACTTGTGATCTAATTTTACTTTTTTTATGCCTCTGGAGAATTTTGCTATTTTCACGTTCTACCAAAAGATATGTTGAGATGCAAGATGAGAAGTTTTTTAGTTGTTTTTCATCATCACAAGTCAGATTTTTTCCACTTTTTACTTCTATTATAAAATCAGACATAGATTTATTATTCTCTTGGGCTTTATTCTGAACACAGATTAAATCGGGAACTGTCTTATGGGCATATCTATATGTTTCTCTAAGATACTTCAGCATCTCTTTGTCCGAATCAAGTATAAAAAATCCATACTCGCTTAATAGTTCCTTTGTTTTCCTTACTAAGTTTTTATGCGCTTTAGCTTCGCCCAGACTTTTTTTACTCATAGGGCATTATTATGATTCTATAAACCTTTTAAATGCTCTCGCAGAAGCCATTTTATGACTATTTCTAAGGCTGACGCTAAAGAGAGGGTATCCAAACTAGTTGAACATTTCAAAAAAGATTTAGAAAGCGGAAAAGCCAACAAGTACTCTGAAGAAGAGACCAAAACCCGTTATATTCAGCCCTTATTCGAAGCCCTTGGTTGGGACTTCTCAGCAGTTTCAGATGAAGTTTCAATGGAAGAGAATATTTCCAAAAAACGAGTAGATTATGGTTTTAGAATAAATGGAATACCTAAATTCTTTGTAGAAGCTAAAAGAGTCAAGGCAGACCTGAATGACCCCATATTCTCCAAGCAGGCCATAGATTATTCTTGGCATAAGGATTGTGCCTGGGCCATTTTGACTGATTTTGAAGGTCTGAAGGTGTTCAATGCTGAGTGGAAGTACACTGGGGACCCCTCCATTAACAAATTCAAGGAATTTGCCCATTATGAGTATGTTCCGCGTTTTGAGGAACTTTGGTTGCTCTCCAGGGAAAGTATGGAAGAAGGCAAATTGAGTGCCGAAGCCCTAAAAGTAGGAAAGAAACGGATGAAAACTCCAGTTGGAAAGCAGATTTTTGAGGATATGATGCGTTGGAGGGGTGCTTTAAGCAAGGATATTGTAAAGCATAACTCTAAGTATGATATCTCCTCAGATGAGCTGGATGAGGCTGTACAGAGGATTCTAGACCGTTTGGTATTTGTTCGTACTGCGGAGGATCGTCGTATTTCTGTTGGTCCTAAATTAATTGAGTTGGTGCGTGATTTTGAATCGCGTAAAAGGGGGAAGGTAATTGATGCTTTGAATGAGTTGTTTCGGGAGTATGATAAGGCGTTTAATAGTAAGTTGTTTGCTTCTGGGCACTTTTCTGAAGATCTTAAGATAGATAATGATGTTTTAATGGATGTTATTCGGGGGACGTATCGAACTTCGGATGGTTCAATTCACTATGATTTTTCTGCTATAAATGCAGATGTTTTGGGGAATATGTATGAGCAGTATCTGGGGCATCTTTTGAAGAAGACTGCTAAAAGGGCTAAAGTTGAGAAATCGCATAAGAAAAGGAAAGAACAGGGAATTTATTATACTCCAACTTATGTTGTGGATTATATAGTGAAGAATACTGTTGGGGAGCATATCAAGGGGAAACGGGCGGAGACTGTTGCGAACATTAAGGTTTTGGATCCTGCGTGTGGTTCGGGCTCTTTTCTTTTGAGGGTTTTTGATGAGCTGGATTCGTATTGGGCACGGAAGTTGAAAGGGAAGTATGGGCAGAGTAAGCTTGGAGGAGATGGGGTTCCGATTACTAAGAAGATTGAGATTCTTCGCGATAATGTTTATGGAGTGGATTTGGATGAGAAGGCGGTGGAGATTTCTCGGTTGAATTTGCTTTTGAAGGCTGCTGAGAAAAGGCACCTCCTTCCTGCTCTTGATAAGAATGTGAAGGTTGGAAATTCTTTAATTGATGATGCTGAGGTTGCAGGGGACAAAGCGTTTAATTGGGATTCTGAGTTCGAAGGGATAATGGCGGAGGGAGGTTTTGACATTATTGTTGGAAATCCCCCATATGTAGACATAAAAACGTTGCCTCCAGATCAAGTTGCTGCTTTATTCAGTGGATATAAAACCGCTGAAAACAGAATAAATCTCTATTCTCTATTCGTTGAACGTTGTGTCAAATTACTCAAAAAAGGAGGCTATTTTGGATTTATTATCCCGAATTCGATTTTATTTAATAGCTCATACGAAAAAATACGGCGGTTTTTAATGGAAACCACAAATTTAGTCAAGATAGTAAGAATGCCGGATAATGTTTTTGAAGGGGCTAAAGTGGAGACCATAATTCTAATCTTTAAAAAGAAAGATTCGATGAAGATTAACAAGACACAGATATTATTATATGATAGTGATGGGAAGATCGATTTAATCTCTAAAGAAACTGCTAATCAAACATTAACAGTAAATCAGAGGGGTTGGGATAAAAACGAAAAAAAAGTATTTAACATATTTGCAGATGAAAAGGTTAGTTCAGTATTAAGGAAGATAGTGCAGGACACAGTACCTTTGATTAAAGTTGCTGATTTTTCATTGGGATTAACACCTTATGATAAGTACAAAGGACATACTCAGGAACAGATTAAAACAAGGGTATTCCATGCAAATCATCAAAAAGATTCTACGTTTAAACGACTGCTTTCAGGGGGGGATATCTTGCGTTATGGTGTGTTCTGGAATGGGGAAAATTGGATCAAGTATGGAAACAAGTTAGGTGCTCCCAGAGAAGAGAGGTTTTTCACCAGACCACGTATTCTTATCAGGCAGATTGTGAGTGGAAAACCACCTAGAATATACGCTGGATACTCTGAATTAGAACTTTACAACTCACAAGTTGCCTTTAATATTCTTATCCGTGATGAGAACCAGGTTAGGATTAAGTATGTCTTAGCATTGCTCAATTCAAAATTAATCAATTTTTATCATAGGGAAAAGTTTCTGGACAAGTCCAAAAGGCTGTTCCAGAAAATATTGATACAAAATGCCAAATTATTTCCTATTAAGATTTCCAATATGGTGAAACAAGAAGAAATAGTCGTTTTAGTGGATAAATTGAGGCATTTGGTCGAAAGGAACAACGTTCTGAAGGATAAACAAACTGATGAAAAATTTAGGATTGAGCAGGAGATACTCAAAATCGATACAGAGATAGATGATAAGATCTACAGAATTTATGGAATAACCGAAAAAGAAAAGAAGATGATTGAAGAAAGGTTGAAATGAAAACCGATTGTAGCAATCCCCTTATCTCGAAAATGGAAGTGGAAAACCAACTCATTATATGTCCTAGGTGGGAATGTGCCAGTTTGACGAAGATAAATATATCAAACGGAAAGAATTGAAGAAGACATACTATAAAAAATATCAAAAAAATCTGATAGAACTTTTTGATAAAGACATTGAAAATTTAGATGATGTCATGCCAATCAAACTACGGCCATTTTTACCGCCAATATTCAGTTTTGATTGAATGGATTTGGTGGTGGGAAATGGAAAAAATTAAGGCATCACCTCGGGAGGCTTCTTGTGCAAGATTTTTATATCTACAGTATGATAATTCATATTCATGTGGTGCATATGACGATAATTGAAAAAGTGATCCTTTTGAATGATCTCAGCGTAAATAAGGAGAACTACCGTTTTGAGGTGATGTCTAATCAGAAAGAAGCGATAGAGCGAATGATCAAAAATCAAGGAAATAACTTGTGTCGTCTTGCAGAACACATTCTTGAGAATAGACTTAGTCCTCTTAGGAGGATAGCAGTATTTCCCATTAATGGGGATCCGAACAGATTTAATGTTTTGGAGGGGAATCGTAGAATCATTGCGTTAAAATTGTTGTCAAATCCAGAACTAATAGATGATCCCTCACAAGTTTCTATTAAAAAAAGATTTAAGGAGCTTCACCGTATCTATCTTTCAAACCCAATAAATGAAGTAACTTGTGTGGTTTTTGATAGTATAGATGAGGCGAACAAGTGGATTAAACTAGAGCATACTGGTCAAAACAATGGTGTGGGGCTTGTTGGTTGGGATACTCAACAAAGACGTATTTTTGAAGAACGAACCTCCGAGAAACTCCCCCCACAAAAACAGATGGCCCAACAAGTTATGAATCTTCTTCAAGAGGTGTCTGAACCTGGTACAACGACAAAAAAACAACTAGGAAAACTATCAATTACAAACTTAGAGCGTATGCTTAGCGATCCATATGTCAGATCTCGATTAGGCATCAGAACAAAAGACGGGGAACTAGATTTTTCTATACCTAAAAAAGAAAGTGTGAGAAGATTATCTAAACTTGTGACTGTTCTTTCAGATCCCTCGTTTAAAGTTAAGAAAATATATGACAAAAAGGACCGTGAGAATATCATCAATCTCATCGCGGGTAAGGAAGATTCTTCAAGAAAAAAAGCTCAGCCTGCTTTTCGAACGTGTTTGATCCCAAAGAATGTCACCTTTGAAAATATTCATGATTATCCAAAACTTAACAGGATATCTCACGAATTTAAAAAGTTAAAACTGAAAGATTTCTCTAATGCAACTGCAGTATTGTTTAGAGTTTTTCTAGAACTGAGTTGTGATTGCTATATCGAAAATCATAAATTGCCAAAAAGAACTCCCAAGGGAGCTCAACTTAAGTTAAGACAGAAAATTTCTAGTATTTCTGATCACCTATCATCACGCGGAGTCGCTTCAAAAAAGTTACGTAAACAGCTCAGTTCAATACTGCAGCAAGATGGATCTGGAGTGTTAGGAATACCCACCTTACACGAGTATGTGCATAATAAGAATTTCTCTCCTAACCCAGAGTACTTGAATATCGCTTGGGACAACATGCAAGAATTTATGGAGTTAGTTTGGAAGAACATGAAGTGATTTTATGGCATTTTATTCTCCACTCCGTTACCCTGGAGGCAAGGGAAAACTCATACCCTACATCAAACAGCTAATCCAGGAGAATTCTTTGTTAGATTGTACTTATGTTGAACCTTATGCTGGGGGAGCCTCAGTTGCACTTTCTCTACTCTTGGATGGTTACGCTTCGGAGATAATAATTAATGACATAGACCATTCAATATTCGCATTTTGGCATTCGGTTCTTAATGAGACCGAAGAACTCTGCGAATTAATACAAAAAACTCCAGTAACTCTTAAAGTTTGGAAACGACAGAAAAAGAAACAACAGTCTGGGGCTGGGGGAAGTTTATTAGAACTTGGATTCTCCACATTTTTCCTAAATCGCACTAATCATTCCGGAATTCTACGGGCAGGAGTTATTGGAGGCTATAAACAAGAAGGAAAATGGAAAATCGATGCGAGATACAACAAAGAGAACTTGATAGATCGGATCAAACGGATTTCTAGATACAAAAATCAAATTAGATTATATAATTCAGACGCTTCGGTTCTGATGAATTCACTTCGTAATACGCTTCCTAAGAATACTCTCTTCTATTTTGATCCCCCTTACTACGTGAAGGGAAAGGAATTGTATCTAAACCACTACTCTGAGATGGATCACAAAAAAATTTCTGATGACATAAAAAAGATTATTACTCAAAAATGGTTACTGACATATGATAATGTAGAACCGATTAAAAAATTGTATTCTAGATATGGCCAAAGAATATACAATTTGCATTATAGTGCGGGAAAAGCAGGGATTGGACAGGAGTTGATGGTATTTTCAGATAATTTGAGCAGTGTCGAAACTCCGATGTTGGCTTAGACTAAGTAGAACAAATTATTAGAATTACTAATAATCATTTAGAATTAATTAATCCTTCGCACTCAATATGTCCCAAGCTTTCTCTCCATCTAGATATCTTTCGGTTTTATTATAAGTACCCCGTATCCGATACATGGCCCTACCGAAAACAAAAATACAAATCAATAATGAGTATATGCATGCTATTGGTATGAAAATGTGAATCATTCCTAGAAATATCCAAATGCTACTAAAGATCAAAATTGCTATGCCATAACTGAACATTTTTTCGAAATCTGGGACAAATCCCTTAGTAAGAACTTTGAATTCAGTTGTATCATAGAGAAACTGAGCAAATTCCTCTTCACCGTATTCCTTTATCAATAAATTATTGTCGTTGATCAAGTTCCTAACGTCTTCTTTAACCTTCTCTTGAACTCTTTTTTTGTTTTTTTCCAAGTTTACAACATATATATGGTGGGTCCATAGTAATATCACGGACAATATTGTAGCAAGTGCTAGAATCGGTGTCCAGTCCCCATGGATTTCCATACCTGAAATAGATAAAGTCATGTATTCCTTTCTCTTTGAACATTTATTACTTTTTCGCTGGTCCGAGATCCCTTTTCCCCTCATGAAAAAATTCCATTGAAAAGTAATATTCTCTGTTTTTTTCTATTTCTTCAGTCATACTTCCAATTTTTAGATATGCTTTCTGACCAGAGGATAAAGCCCTCCTCAGTATCTCTTCCCCTTCCTTATCAAATTCTTCTTGAGTTTGGATTTTATTCCACCATGCCATATATTTTTCCTTAAACAGTTTGGTTGTGGGCATCAGATTATGGAGTAAAACATTTCTAATGGTTTTAAACTCTTGGATATCTTTACTGGTTTCTCCATCTATTATTTTTTTACTCTTCAGTATTCTAACACACATATGTGCGAAACCTCTGCCTCCTGTTGCAGAGAACACTTCGTTTATAAGATCTTGTTCTTTGAATCCAGTGTAGAGATGCCTTAAAAAACTCTCTAATCTATGATCTAAATATGCATCCATATTAGCAAATGCCTCTGAAAAATGCCCATTATTAAACGGAGAGAATACATCTGCTTCTAGATCATGAGTCAAACCTACTCTTCCTTTTCCAGAATACCTAATTCTTTTGAACATTCTTTCACCGAGCATAATTGCACAAAGAAACTTAAAACGAACACAGTTAGTTATAACTAATACCCTATAAGTAAACCCAAATCTTTCTCACACCCATACAGTACACCAGCTTACCTTGTTTCACCCCAAATTCTTATCTTTTGGGCGCTTTCCGGCCCATAACCAAGGTTACCGCTTCCACCATTCCGGCTCCACACCCTAACAGTAAACCATAAGCAAAAGGAGATGCGCGCGGTACATGCAACGGTTTACTGTAACAGTAACTGAGCATCTTTGCAGTTTACCGTTACGGTATTTAGGAGCATTTTCAGGTTTTCATTCCGATCGTTGAGCCAATTTTTCGGTGCTCGAAACCTAGCTTTCCAGGGTAAGATATGCCAAAAGATTCGAATGCATATAATCCACCGACGGAAGGTAAACCTACAAAATAGAAAGTATTAGAATTTCTAAAAGAGTATTGAAAAGGGGACAGTTTTGCGTCATATATATAATATATGATATATTATAGGAGAACTATGGAGATTCGAAAGGCAACAAAGAGAGATTTGAAGGCCATACACACTTTCTCAAGAAACTTGCTACTATACCATGAGCAATTTTCAGATTTTCCAAAACTTGCAAAAGATTTCAACACCAAACAAAGAAGATATGTACGAGATTTGTTCAAAAATCCAAAAAACGCATTTTTCGTTGCAAGCGAAAACGGAAAGCTGGTCGGCCTAATTTCTGGGAGGCATGGCAAGACCCATCCGATTTTTGAAGAGAGGGGACTTGGGGAAGTTTTTGATTTTTATGTGGAACCTGGGTTCAGGAATAAGGGAATTGGAAAAAAGCTATTCCTGGAGCTCAAAAAATGGTTCAAAAAGAGAAAGTTGAAAATCCTGGAGATTTCCTTCCAGGTTTCTAACAAAAACGCACGGCAATTATACAAAGAGCTCGGGTTCAAATCGTTCAGGGCATACTGGAGGATGCATATCTAATAGTTTATTAGAAAATATAATAAAGTATTTACTCTTCATCATATACTACTTCATCTATCTTTTGGGAGAGGTCTTTCCCACCTTTGAAACTCAGCTTCTTTTTAGCTTCGGATATGCTCCTGGACTCTTTCTTGCACATTTAGCCCACCGGTTTTAATTTCACCTTCTTTTTCGTTTCCATGAAGGTAATATCAAATGCTTCAAAAAATCCTTCCCGGCCAATCACGATCTCATCTAAGTCCTCGTCCCTCATTATACAAATGGGGGCAGTAATTTGGTGCTTTCTTCGGCCCTTTTCCTCTACGATAATCTTCATCTTTGATTGCCAGGCCTTAGTCTTCCCACCGACAGCAGTTACAGTGGTTTTATTCGATTTTTTCATTTACAGCCAAAGCAGATCCGCTATTTCCGTTGGAATAATAGTTTCAGTTGCCCCCGAATCCAAAAGACCCATGGTTTTCAATGGTTTTGTTTTTCCCACCAAAGATACTGGTATTTTGGGCACTGAAATTGTTGTTCCGTCTGGAAAAATAAACTGTTTATATTTAAATGAAAATGCCATTGGTCTCACAATATCTGTAATTCTTTAGAAGTAACCTTGGTTAACAAAAACCGACCGCTTTTATCTATTTTAATCGCTTTAGCATATGTTTCCTTAGGGCCTTTTCCGACTGCAATGACAGTATCCTTGAAAATGGCTACCCATGCACCAGAATGCTCTGTTAAGTCCATTCTCAGGTAGGATTCGTATGCTGTTTGCAATACTGTCATGTTGTCCTTTTGTGCAGACGTCATATATAAAGCTTTCCAGGGAAGCTTTCCACTGAATCAAAAAATAAAAAGTATTAGAATTTCTAAAAGAGTATTGAAAAGGGAGCAGTTTTGCGTCCTATATATAATATATGATATATTATAGGGAAAGTGTGAGAATCCGGAAAGCAACCAAAAAGGATTTGGACGAGATTACTGAGCTCGCATACCAGTTGTACATGAGCCAAATCAATGATTGCCAGGTTGATTTCAATTTGCGGAAAAATTTCAAAAAGATCCAAAAACGATGCATATTGGAAGATATGAAAAAATCAAAAAAAGCATTTTTTGTTGCGGAAGAGGATGGGAAGATTGTAGGATACATCAGTGGAAAGATTGAGGAGGACCCTCCGGTTTTTGTGGAGAAAGAAAAGGGCCATATTGGGCAAGTCTACGTAACAGAAGAAAACAGAGGGAAGGGCATCGGGAAGAAGCTATTTGTAGAGATGAAAAAGTGGTTTAAGAAAAAGAAGATAAAAACAATACGGCTTTATGTGGCCAAGTGCAATGCAGGGGCAAAAAGAGCATATAAATCGCTTGGGTTTGAGCCAGCGGAGTTTGAACAGTTAATCCTAAAGATGTAATACTAATAGTTTATTAGAAAATATAATAGAGTATTGAAAATAAGGTAATTCTAAGTATAGACCCAGTAGGGATCATTTTTGGAAACATCATAAAACAATACTTTGCCAGTATCTTCTATTTTTTTGGAAGAGTGCCGCCTAAGTACAATTATGTTTTCATTTTCAGGATGAAGCCCGACAATCTGCATCTTCCCGAGTTTTGTAGACATTGCATAGAGTGGTTTGTGAACTCCAGACATTCTTTGCATCAGCTTGTTGTATATCTTTACACCTTCAACTAAGGGAACCTGCTGATGCATTGAGCCGATAACAGGCCTGCACTGAAATAGATAGTATGGGCGAACGCCATGTTCTGCCATTTTGGAAAATAGGTTGTAGAGCATATCCACGTCGTAATTGATTCCGTTAAGTAAAACAGTCTGGTTGTATACAATCAAGCCTGCGCCATGGAGCAAATCAAGAGATTTTATGCATTCTGGGCCAAGCTCATTTGCATGTTCAAAATGGGTTGAAATTTGGATGCATTTTCCGGTTTTTTGTTCATAATCTTTTAATATGGTAACAAGTTTCTGAGTAACTCGCTGGGGGTAGTATGCAAATATCTTAGACCCAAAGCGTATGGTTGTTATGTGGTCAAGGGTCTTGTCGGCTAGAATATCCAAAAGGTCCAGGAGAGAGTCATCCGAAAGCATGAAAGCATCTCCACCGGAGAGGAGAATAGTATTAATTTCTTTGTGTTTTTTAAGATATTCAATTGCTTTTTCATTCGGAAAAGTAGCTTCATTGGCAGCTCCGCTTTCTTCAAAGAAAATTCTTTTTCTGAAACATTCCCTGCATAAGCCTGCACAAACGTTGCTTATTAATGCAAGTGCAGTGGAGCCGTATTTGTGCTGTAACCCGGGTGCTTTTAGGTTA
This sequence comes from Microcaldota archaeon, assembly GCA_030613375.1. GTDB lineage: Archaea > Micrarchaeota > Micrarchaeia > Anstonellales > Bilamarchaeaceae > CAIKOA01. The sequence goes on along the minus strand of JAUWMC010000004.1, from coordinate 7,525 downwards.
GTGTGTTCTCCGCTTGTATCAAAGGAGCCGCGTTCTTTTTGCTGGCTCACATCCATGTTATAATAGGCGTTTAATTCTTCTTTTGTGGGGACAACGAGCTGCCGGAGGGGGTCTTGGGGATCTTTGATGTCCATGAGGCTTACAAAATATTCGGATGTGAGTAGGGGAAAGGGGAGCCCATACTCTTTTTCGAGAACAAGTAATTCCTCCATATCCGCAAGGCCCAATAAAGAGAGTCGCCTAAGAGTGGTAATTGGTTTTGGTAATTCCACATATCTTGGTTTATACTTTTCCATGTCCATTTCCAATACCCCCAAGGTATTTATTTCTGAATAATTACACGTGTTATAAGATCCATTAGTATGAACGAACATATATAACTAAATATTTGTTCTAATTACTTGTTAGAAAATATAAAAGATTATTGTAATATAGGGGAGTAGCCAACAATGAGGCGGTTTGCGACTTTGTTCTTGAGCCGGAAAAGCCTTTCTTCATATTCAAAAATATTTGAGTGGATGCTTTTGTGCACTAACTTTATTTCACCGGGAATAGTTTCAATCTCTCCAGTCTCACCATCTATATGTGCACGCTCCCCCGTAAGCTTAATTCCGTCTTTGGTTACTTCAAAAGAATTAAGTTGCAGGCATTCTTGGGCTTGTTTAAGGAAAAACTCCTGGACTTCCTCAAAAGGAACAGTTCCGTGCTGCAAGCCCAAAAGAAGTTTCCAGCGCTTAATCATACTTCTTTTAGTTTCAGTGGTGTCTAGAAGAATTCCAAATGAAATATTTCCCCTTCGTATATTACTGAAATACGCAGAAGCAGGGGAAATTTGCCTGCAAAACTCAGGATCTACTCCGGCTTTTTCTTTTTCCTCCTTTGTTATACTATCCCAGGTAGATGCAACCTCACGGCTGAAGGAAAGAAGGGTTTTGGGAAGGCGGGTTCCGAATTTTAAATCCTGTTTAAGCATCTCATCAACAACTAAGATTATGTTCCTGAGGTCTGATTTGCTATTCATTAATCCCTCAAGAAGCGGGCCGTTTGCTGCAACAGAAGTGTCAACAAAGCGCTTCATTTTCTTGTTTTTAGGGATTACGAGGAGAGCTTTGGTGCGAGGTAAACGTTCAAGCATGAATGGTATATATGGCGATTAAACTATTTAAACCCACATTTACCACATTATAATATATTAAAAGAAAAAGAATATTAGAAAATATAAAAGATTATTAACTAAGCCCTTTTTCCACCTTTTTTGGACCAAGGTAACACCGTAATTATTACCATTGTAGAATTTATAAACTTATTTACGTAGTAAGGAGAAGGTAAAAGAGAGTTGCAACTACGGTAATAAATATAACTGCGACAAGCCAGGAGTTGCTTTCGTGCACCATTAGGTTTTGCGCAGCCTTGAGGTTCAATTTAACGTTTTTATTCGGAAATTCCATTTTAGATAGCTGAGAGCGGGGAACAGAAAGAAAAAAGCCATAATAATGGCAGTTGGGGCACATCTCTTTCCCAGTCCAGCTTAAAATCGCAGCGCGGTTCATAGGCTGTACATTTTCAGGATCAGATAAATCCGAGCCACAGTGCGGGCATATTGTAATATCGTCTTCAGCCATTTATGCCCTCGTAGTTATTCTAGTAAATGGATTTTCTTCAAAGTTTGAAGAAAGAAGCTTGCTTTTTGAAATTTTTTCCTTGCCGTTAAACTTTATGCCCACTACTGGAACAGATTCCCATTCTGAAAGCAGATTTAGAATCCCATTTATTCCACCAAAAACTGGCTCTTTCTCCTCGATAGTTTTGCCCTGCCATTCCCTCTCGGTTACTTTAGATATCCTGCCAAAATTCTCAATTCCTGGCATTAGCACATTTACATTGTAGGATTTCAGGGCAGAAACAAGATCTTCTCCGGAAATTTCCGCGCTTGAGCCTTTCTTTGCATCAAGGGTTTCCAAATTAAGGCGATTTGCTGTCTGGATTGCATATGTTTCCCCGCCAATATTTACTCGGTATTCATAAATCGCTATTTGGTCAGCTCGCTTCTTCTTGGGTATTTTTACTTTCTGTCCGTTACTCATCTGTATACTACCCCATTCTCCTTCCTTCTTCGATCATGGCTTTTAGGATGTTTTTTGGGACTCTTTCCGGGTTCCCACCAAGTTCCATGTACCTTGCAAATGCTTCAAACCTTTTCCTACGCACTCCTGCCATAGACTTTCCGGCTTTCTTCTTTGCAGCCATCTCCTTAGTAAGAACGCGGGCTTCCTTTAGGGCAGCAAGCATTTCTTTTTTTCCAGCCACGTTCCTTTGCTTCCGATCAAATTTCTCTGTATCTGCTTCGGTAAAGACCATTTCACGATCTTTTTTATTGGGCATGATCTTTGCAACTGCTGTTGCGCCTATAACCTTTTCCTGCTCAGCAAAGAAGCGTTTGCGCTCAGCTTTACTTGCGAATTTGGTGAAATCCATCTCTTCTTCCTTAGATGCAACTGCGGTTTCAACAGGAATCTCAAGCTTTGCTTGAAGCCTGCCCCTCTTTGCACGAAGTTTGTTTATCTGGCGAGCAAAAGTTAGTTTTTTAGCTGCACTTTTTGCGGCTGCCCTCTTGGATTTAAGATCTTTCATTTCTGAGGCCACTTCCCGAAGCTCTTTCCTCACCTTGGTTACTGGAACGCGTCTTTTTGGAACTGTTTCTGGAGAAAGGGCTGCATTAATTGTGGCATCTGCTCTTCGATATTCACGCCTCTTAAGGTCAGCAGGAACCCATTTTGCATATTCCCGAAGATCATCCAATCTAGTTTTGAGCTTCTTCATTTGTTCATCATATTCCACACGTTGCCCAGCGCTTTCGGAAGCAAGGAATTCTCCCCTAAGCTTCTTCATCTGCTTTAATGCATCTTCCACATCTGTTGTAAGCTCGGAGATTGCATCATTATATTGAGTGTAAAGTTTTTCTCTTTCTTTTGCAAGCTTACCTCTTAGTTTAATGTCCTTTGGAAGTGCGTATTCCAGCTTGCTTCTTGCATTTCCAGCTACATTAAACAGCTTTCTTGCATCCAAATACCTCTGACTAAATGTTTTTCCCTGGAGGTTTTTGTCCAGCCACCTTACCGCATCCCCGCGAAGGGTTTTTGCTTTCTTAACCAGTATTCCTTTTTGACCCATATTTACACCTTTTTTATTTTCCTCATTTGAACTTTATAAACCTACGCAAATGCCCACATAAAGAAACCCATCAGGGCAAATAGCCCTCCAATTCCTATATATGCATACTTAATTTTTCTTACAAATGCCTCGTCACTAAAACCGAAGAAAGGCCCTAGGGATGAATCATAGAAAATCCCTAATAGAAGAATAGTGATTCCAGGACCCATAAGCAATGGAGCAAGTAATCCTATTCCCTTTCCCGGAAAGAATACTACGAGCAGTATTCCCAAAATTGCAAATATCGAAATTCCTAAAGTATATTTTAATGCTATGCTCTTTCTTGTCATGATTACACCTGATTTATAATTTCTTGGGCTTTGAGCACGGAACGACCCCCTTCTTCACTATGGAGGACCACATCCACCTTAAGACCTAGGATTTCCTCGTGGAATTTGCGGAAAGTGCGCTTAGAAATTGTGCACTTCTTTTTTTGCCCTCGCACATTTTCTGAGTAATGAACTTTTTGCCTTCCATCATCTTTTTCCCAGCTTATCGCTGCTACATTTATGATGTCCTGTGGGGAAAGGTCAGTGAATTTGTTCTTGAGAAATGCTGGATAATTGAATACAATCGGAATATGGAGCTTTCCAGCAACTCCAAAAGCATCATAGAATGACCAGTGCAGATCATCGTTTTCCACGACTATTCGCTCCTGGGCGTGAGAAGAAAGCTTGGAAAAATTGGAAATAAACCTCCTTGCAGTATTCTTCCTTCTTTTTGGAATTCTTCCTATGTTGGTGATTATTTTCGCGGATGCACCAAGTCCAAGCAAATCAAGTGTGGCTGAACAGTGCTCAATTTCCGCAATAGATTGTTTAAGATTTGCAGGATCCTGGGCGCTTAGGTAATACTGAGGGGAAGTGTGCATGAAAATACGCATCCTGTTTTTGCGGATGAATTTCCCGATCACTTCGCCTTCCACATCAAGCTTCTTTTTCCAGGATTTGAGGGTGTTTTTCGGGCTGAACGGGATTGAATCAAGAGGAATTCTGAATAGCCTTATTTCGTGCTTAGCATTCCATTCAAGCGCATCCGCAATTCTCAAGAGGTTTTCCCTACCAGATTCAATTAGCTTTTCATCTGTAAGCTTCCTCTTAGGGGGTTTCAGGAGCTTTCCCGCAGGGTATACGTATCCAAGTCGAATCATGGACCCTCGGTTTCACTAACGGACTTAACCTTTAAGATTGTTCCGCCTGAAGAGTGAGTATGTATGAAGTTCTCAAAATTACAATGGAGGAAAAAGAAAAGCTCTTTACTAAGATTTACTCGAGGTCGCTTTACGAATGCAAGGCAGATATCTACGGAACCTGTGTAAAACTCTTCACGGATTCCAGGGAACATAAGGAGATGTGGGAGGACAATTTCCACCCTATGATAGAGTCGATAAGGCCACATGCAAGGATATTTTCCATAAAAACAGGAAAAACCATGCGGGTCAAATATGAACCTGCTTCGAAAACGGTGATTATTGAAAATTGTGATTATTATGGATGGATAAAGTCCATTGCACTAGGTCTGGTTGCGGAATTCCTTGAAGATGTACGTTCTGAGCATCGGAGGTTTTCAATCCATGGCTCGTATGTAGATTTCGGGGGGAATGGAATAGCGCTTATTGGGCCCAGCGGAAGCGGAAAAACCACTCTTACTTATGGGCTGATGTTAGAAAAATACACTAATTTTCTTACGGATGATTGGATGTTCGTAAAACTTGCAAATGATGTGCTGGTTAGTTCTTCTGAGAAGAATTCGTATGTAAGAGATAACATTTCCCAAGACTGGAAACAGTATGCAAAACTTCTGAAAAAGTGTAGGGGGCAAAAGGACACTGTAGGGAGAAGTATTGTAGATGTAAGGATGCTTTTTGGGGCAGGAAGGCTGTTTTCCCGGTCAGTAATGGGAGCCGCAGTATTGCTTACTAATGAGAAAGGAAAGCCTGCATTCAAAGAGCTCGAACCTGATGAAGCAGTAAAATACCTAACGAAGAATGATTTCTGCAATCCACATCAATTAATTAGAAGCCCAAGGAAAACCTGGATGCGCAAATCCTTTTTTGCTGAGCTATTTGAGAGGGTTCCTGTATATGTGCTAAATATTGCCGAAGAAAGCCCAAGGGAATCAATTGAGAGAATACTTGGCATAATAGAGGAAGAATAATCCAAGTAGTGCGAAGGCAGGAAGGCAACTTTCTTCTTGCACTTCTTCATCTTCTTCCACATAGGAAGTATACTCATATTCTGTAGAGCTGAAATGGTAATCTTTTGTTTCTATATTCACATTTTCAGGGATGTTTTCCTGGGCATTCAAATCCTCATCACCAGTATCCTGAAACAGCTCATCTTCTTCGTATTCAATTTCTATTATGAATGTTCCCAATGGATTAGATGGGGGGTGAAAAGAAAGGCAGCTTTCTGCATCCGAACCTGTCCACCCAGTTATTTCCTGCTCAAGAGTTTTGTTTGCATATTTTGCACGAACAAATGCAGTTTCACCTGGGGCACAGTCCATGCACCCGCTTTTGCAGGTTCCATTCATATCGCTGGTGCAAAGATACCTATCTACAGTAGTGAAGCTCATTTTGCATTCAAGAAAGAAGTGTGAACCTTCTATGGGATTTGCATTCTGGTCTATTATGCGCATTTCCAGAGTAGAATATTCCAAAGAATAGGAAATAGAAAGAATGAGCAAAAGTGAAAGCAGGAACCGCTTCATGAAAGAAGAATAGAGGGAATTATTTATAATATTTGTCTTCATGGTAGCCGAAACCCCAACACGTACCAGAGTCCTTTTTCATGTCTTCTTCAACACGAACCTTTGGCCAGATATACTCTGGATTTTTATGGCCAAGCGCATAAGCAACACCCTTTCTCCACTCCATTAAAGCATCTTCTTCCTGGGAGTTGAGTTCATTTTTGCAGAATGTGCAGAGTTTTCTTTTCCCGAATTTCTTTGCGCCTTCAGATTTTCCGCCTTGGATTAGCTTTAATGTGGGATTTGACTGATGTTTATATGAAACACGAGGTTCAGGGCCAATAGATGGAGCAAACTGCTTGGCGGCAACCGCCCTTGTTTTGATCTTGGGCATCCTGGCATTGCTTAGCCTGAACATCTGGCCCTCCCTCTGGGAGTTACTTTACTGGCCTATTCTACGGGTTCAAACCTTCCCTTAAGTTTCTCCATTACCTTAGGCATGGAAGTATATTCCATATCTGCTGGAGGAAGCCTGTGTGGCTGGAAAGGTCCATGTCTGCGCATATAATCTGCTGCAGCAAGGGATTTCTTCCTTGCCCTATCAAAGGCATGGTCTGCGAATATGTCATTTGGGCCAACAAGCTTTCCTTCAGCAAGCTGGAATCCTAAAGCAACTATTCTTGTAGGTCCATCGAAACGGGTTGGGTCAGATTGGTCCATTGCACATGGATATATGGGGCCTACATGAGAACCACGCATCCATCCTGAAACCAAGTGAGGGAATGAATAGGGTTCTACAATTTCTCCAATTGCAGGAAGCCCGCTCTGCCCACGCACAATTGCAACAGGGTCATCTTTTCCTACATACTCTCCTGCGATCTGAAAAAGCTTGTCCGTGCTTACGCACGCAGCAGGTTCATTTTCAGGTACCTTATTTTCTGGACCAGGATACACACGTTTTATTACATATTTGGAAGTAGATCCAATCAATGCAAGCAAATCGTAGAGTTCCTCTGGGGTTTTGAGAAGCACCTTCTTGTTTTCATAAACATCAAATACTTCAAATGTGAAACCTCCGCGCATATTCGGGTCAATTACAAGACCGGGAGTGCAAAACGGATCTGCAAACATTCTATATACTGGGAAGTTGAATGCACCCGGGTCGGTTTTGTCCATAAGGAAACATACTACGGGTTCGCTCTTTCTTTCCTCAAATTCAATTTCCGCGCATCCTGGACCCAGTCCCTTTACGTTTCCGGAAAATGCATCGGAAAGAAGATCCTGCCCTGCTCCATAAAGCTTAAGCCTCTTTGCTTCTTCGGTTGCGGTAATAAATGCGTCCCATGCGGTTTTGTGAACCTGCTCATTCCCCTCTCCTTTATCATGGGTCATGATAAGATCTAAATCATCTCCACATCTTGCAACATAATAATCTATAAGAATTCCTGATGCCTTGGCTTCCTTCAGCACTTTATCTGCCTCATTCATGAGGTTTACGTGGCACCTTTGGTGGCCACAGTAGCTTCCAACATCCGCTTTAATAATGCTCAAAGTCGTCTTCATATTCTCTCACCCATATTAGATTGAATAATATTCGTCATCTCTCTTCATTTATCTTTTCATT
>JAUWMC010000076.1 GCA_030613375.1 Microcaldota archaeon | reverse complement strand
AAGAAACAGATTTCATATTTTAAGGAGATTGCAAATTTAAAGAAATATAGTTTAGCGCGGGCAAGCATATCGCTTTACGCGCACAAGCTTTCCCAACACTTTCTGGAAATGGGATATGCAGACATTGTAGAACATACTCCTCTAGACGGGAACCATATCGGCATACTGATGGAATCAGGAGGAGAAGGGATTCTCGCATACAGAACCATTATGGACAGGATGGACATGATGGCGGATGTGAGCAGGTGTTTCCAGGTAAAAGTAGATAGTGGGGGAGAAACTCATACTGTACAAGTTGAGGATAAGGAAAGGATTGATTACAAAGTGGCGAGAATGTTCGGGCTTGAGGCAGTTGTAAAAGAGGTGAAGCCCAGCCTGAAGAGAAAGCCGATTATTGCTTCCAAGGGAACGAGGATTTCACTTGTGGCTGCGATTGTGAACTATATTGCAAAATCAGTTGAGAAAGAATTGGAAGATGAAGAGCAGGGGGAAATCAAGAAGTATAATGATTATATGAGAAAAAAGAAGCTTAGGCAAGATGTGAGGGTAGATCAAGTAGAGGGGTATGATGAGCTCAAGAAGGAGCTTGCAGAACAGGGATTCCTTTCCAAGAAAGATGGAGAATATAAGATGGGAAAGGAGCTTGCTGGGGAGATAGGAAAGAGAAAGAGTGAGAGAAGAAATAAGATACTGGAAAGAAGCACTATGCTATTGCTTGCCCCTATGTTCAAGTTTTACCTTACTACACCTAGGGAACAAAGAAAGAAAAAGAATCTGTACCCTGGAATGGCGGTGGTTCCGAGCAACAGTCAAATGAGGATATTTACATTCCTGTACGAGGCTGATGAAGAACTGCCGGCAACAACAATCCTCAGAAAAAAGATGGAGATTGAAGAGCTGGGGGTAAGAATAGACAATAGGAAACTGGGAGCAGCGTTGCTTTTAGAAGAAGGGGGAAAGAATGAGGAGTGGGTTTCCGAGTTCCTCGAAATGGGTGTAGACGAGGTAAAAGGTTCAAGAATGCTGCTAAAATCCATAGAGAAAGGAGGAAAGGGAGAGGAATTCCTCAAAAGAATTAAAAAGGATTAGTGAGGATAAAGTGAATCTTAGTCGCAGGTGAGAAATTATGCCGGATTGTTCAAAAGAACTTAGTGCAATTGAGCTCAAGGGAACCAGGGATGACATATATAGGCAAATAACGGATAATAAGGATTCTGAATCCTTCTTTTTGAAAACAAAGCCGAATGTGATGATGTTTGTGATCCTGCTTAACGAGACCAGAATAAAGAGATTGTACATAAGCGAGGGCATTTCCAGGACCATTCCAAAGAAAGTGATGGGAAACCTAGGAAAGAGCGTAGAAGTAATTGTAAGGAAGTGCAAAAGAGGAAGGCCGCAGAAATATGATGAGAAAAAGATTAGGGCGGTCATTTCCAAAAAGACCAGCAATGATGAGAAAATGAAGGAGCTCAGTATGCCCAGGAGAACATTCTTCTACTGGAAAAAGAAATTAGGGTTTGGAAGGAAGAACTAAGGCCCTTCTTCCGCTTCCTCTTCTTCTGGTTCTTCCATTATGTCAGGATACGGAGCGTTGGCCATGTAATCTATGAGGTTCTGCTCGTGCTGGGCCTCATCGTATTTTTCGCATTTTAGAAGGGCTTTGTAGTGGCCAAGGAGGTTAAGACCGTACTTTGACTTGATCTGCTGGGTTTGGGTGAGCTTGGGGTACTCGCAGTTCTGGACGTAATTGATGAATATTTTTTCGTTGCAGCATGGGCCTTCAATCAGCTCCCCGTCCTCGCAGCAGTCAAAGAAGGCCTGGCCTGAAACCGAGCCTACCTCGCATTCCTCAGCAGTTACTTCTTTCTGCCCGATGAAGTGGCCAAGCCAATTGTCCTTCTGGTCCTGGAAGGTGGTCCAGCCCGAGTAATAGTATGAGGAAACAAAAATTATGTTGGCGTTCTTCATATTGAGGTATTCATCACTGTTTTCCCCGTATTCAATTTTTAGGGCAGTGAGTTCAAGCTTTCCCTCATTGCTCGAAACCCATTCCTTTCCGACACTTAATTTATGCAGGATGATTGCGGTTCCCATGCATGCGTTGTGGGCTTTGTTGAATGGGTTGAATCCCTTTTCAGCATTTCCAGCGCACCAGAGTGCATCCTGCTCTGTTCCAGAGCCAGGGGCATATTCAGGCCACATACTCTGAGGATAAACATGAACTTGCATCAGACCCATTGAATGCTTGCGCCAGTTTTCCGGGGCACACTGTTCCCCGCAGAGTCCCTCAGGATCATTCACGCATTGTGGGAAATTATCAAGGCCAAAATTAACATTAGATGCCTCACACATGTCTCCTCCAGGGCCTTCCACGTCGCTGTTGAGACCGGTTTCTCCCCAGGTTATTGCACGGGTCAATACTGGATCTGCATCCCGGATGTCTGAGAAAATATCCAATTCCGGATACCATTCGCATTTCTCATCTGAAGCAGTATATGAAGGGAGGTTTATCTCTTCTGGGACCTCGCTCATCATCTGGCCGTTGCATCTATAGAAAGTAGAAAATGGGGCAACTGCTTTTTCCTGGTATTGCTCAATAGTAGGACCGGAGCCATAGTATGATTCGGAAAGTTGGAACATGTTGAAGTTGTTTGCAAACGAGCAATCTGCACAGGGGCTGGGGGAGAAAACTATAGGGATTACTCCCCTCCCTGTATAATAGACCTGACAAAGAGAAAACCATTCTGTGTGCTGCGGGTAGGTTGTTCCATCTACAGCCATCATGCCGCAGTCCATGCATTCAAGCGGACCGGTACCAAGGCCATAAAGGGAATAAGGGGCAATTCCGATCACCCCATTGTTTACGAAAGCAGGGATATATTTGTAAAGATCTCCATATGTTCTTGCTATTTCATTTGAATTCCATTCGCAGTATTCAATGAAACCGTATGGAGCTGCACTGGGCTGTCCATCATCAAAAAGCACATATGCCCAAAGAGTGGGCTTTCCATGCTGTTGCATTATGTATTTTGAATAAGCCATTCCGTCCCAGAGGAGGACAGAACCTGCACAATTCTTAGCGTAATGTGAATTAAGGCCTACTGCAACAAGATCTATGCTATCACGGGCCTCCTGGCTCTCAAAAATGTAATCTATTGCATCGTAGGTGTGGTTATAGCCATAATACTCTCCATCAACTTCGCTGTAGTTGTATTTGAACTTAGGCGCAATTGCAATTAAGCAAGTAGGACAGCTGGCTTTCATTGCGATAGCCTGGTCAAGTGCATCATTAAGCTGAGTGAAATTGGAAGGATCAAAATCAAATTCAGAAGTAAGGATTACCGGGCCAGATTCTTGGAATTGCGATGCGATGTAAGCAGCACGGGAAACGTCCATTGCTTCTCCTTCACTATGAAGGAGATACATAGGAAGAGCATCCTTTTCAAGGAAACATTCCGCGCGCTCGGGCTGGGGAGCAGGATACTCAAATCCTTCAGTAGAATAGAGCCAGCGTACTGCGAGCCTCAAGGAGTTATTGCAGTATCGGTTCGCGTCTGCGAACTCTGCAAAATTTGAGCCCTGGCCAAGCATGAAAAAGCGCACTTGCTCCTGGCCAAAAAGGAAATTCGATAGATCTGGGGTGGAGATGTCCAAGAATTTTTCCTCTGTGCAATCTGTTTCGAATCTGCACTCCCCTTCTCTGAGGTCTATGCTGTAGAATCGATTGAAGGGATTGGTGAATTCAAATGAATCACTGTTTTCACAGACCATGCAGATGCAGTCCTGATCTGTGGGGTCGCAGGAAATCAGATTATCCATGTCTAGGGGCTCTGTGCGACCTATTTCTTTCCCTTCCTGATCATAATA
>JAUWMC010000016.1 GCA_030613375.1 Microcaldota archaeon | reverse complement strand
CCGTATCAATATTTGTACTGGGGTGCTCAGATGATTAAGAAATGCACAATAATTCTCCAATAGTGCCTTTTTCCTGCTCTCTCCGATAAGGTTAAGGTTTACCGGTTCAACCTGTATCATTGCGAGCATTGTTCCGTTTTCCAGATATGCAAGATCATCTTTTACTTCTTTTACCTCGAAAAACTTCTGTGTCCTCTTGCTGTTTGAAGGAGCTTTCCTTATGCCAGTATAATACACAAGCATGTCCTGTGCTTTCTCATCAGCATTGAAGAAAACAAATGATATTCCAACTACTCCAATAAATCCAAGAGATACTGTTTTCAGCTGCTCGCCCATCTCCATGCCAGAAACAAAGAGGGCCAGGACACCGAATATGATCACATAAAACAACTGTTTCATATCCAGATTTCCAACTATTTTCTCCTTGTATTTAATCTCATCTGGAATGTCGTATGCCATCGTATCACACCAAGCTTGCAAGAAGAGCAATTTTCCATCCAGCAGACATAACTTTGCTCATCACACTTCCAGCAGCGCCCATTAGCGAGATCATTGATATTATGTAGATCATTGAGTTCACTAGCCCAATGAGTCCAAAACCAAGCACAATCACAAACCCGCTTACAAAACCTGAGCTAATATTTGGATCACCAGCATTCAGCAGATAAGACATAGCAAGAACAAGGACTGCATCAATACTCGTGATAAAGACTATTAGCAATATGAATTTTAGGAGAAAGGCACCCCATTCTCTTGTTCCAGGAAGAAAATAGAGGAAAATGGCTATGGGAAACAGGAGCAGGAGGAAGGGTATCATGATATATCTGGCAAGAAGAGTGATGAAGGTCAATCCGGTTAGGACAAAGAATATTGTAGACATCGTCGCAGCAAAGACCAGAGAAGGCAGCGAAGCATCCACTACCAGCAAATCATCGAAGGATTCATTGTAGAGTGAAGTGGTCACATATTCATTTATCTCAAGTATCATCTCGAAAAGGCTAAAAGAAAAGGAGAGGGCCACAATCATAATGAATATGTTTTTCAGCCAGAATTTTGCATTAGTCCTTCCCTCAACATCATGTGATTTCAGTATATAGTAGATACCTGCGATCATGAATGCAATTGTATAGAATGCCTCAAGAACATTCATAACTGAAGTGTAAGGTGCGCAAAACAAGTATATGTCCGGGTCCGAGTTTATGAAAAGTAGGGTATTTACCAGAAATTCTTCTGCACCATAAATGAAACCGTCCATAAGCGTATTGAAAAATGCCTCAACTATGCAGTTAGGCAAGTTAAACAAGACCTCAATGATTCCTGCGGATTCGGGGCAGGACTGCTCTTCTATTTCAAATTCTATGCTTGCCGAAAAAGAAACTGAAAGAATGAGCAACGCCAGGAGAATTAACCTAGACATATGGCACCACCTTTCTGACATATGCGTATGCTAAATATGCTACAATCCCCAAACCTGAAAGATCACTGGCAGACTCAAACACCGAAGGTACTATGGGCGTCAGAATCACGGTGTGCACTACACTTCTTGTTTCAAAATCGCTTTTGAACTCTGCTGAGACCAAGTTATTTATCCTCTCAGTAGTAACCTCTACTTCCCCCCGCATATCCGTTGTAGTAATGAATTGCATCCCGCCATGAGAGATTATCAACTCTTTATTTCCCAAAGGAGTATCAGTATCATTGTTGTATAATCTAGCTGTTATCTGAATCCTCCCATCGCCTTCTTCAACATCCAGATCGATCTGGGCCTGAGATTTGTTGATCTGGCAGATATCCGTGAATATCCAGCTATTAAAATGGGAATCAATCTTCAGGGTACAATCATCACTATACGGAGCTATCAGGTGAAGGGTCTGGTTACTTCCGTTTATTCTGTTTTCCAGAACAGAAAACATATATCTGTTCGTTCTGTTTATGGGAACCTTCTCTTTTGTGAGAATATTGTAGGGTTCACTGTTGTATCTGATTTTATAGAGATAATTTGTTTTCCTAAAGGTTGCATTTCCAATATCCACCCCTATATTTGTGCTGTTTCCCTGTGTCCTCAACCACAGATTTACTGTTCCACCGGTTACCTTATCTACGATGTAGCTCACATCGTTGCTTTCATTGAGATAATGAACATTTTTGGAATCAGAAAGAGTCATGGTATCCCTAACATCTTCTGTGCTAGCATATTTGCATTTCTTTTTGCATTCCCCATTCTTGCACCGTGTTACCCAGTGATAATGGTGCACCAGATACCTGGTTTCTATGTAGAGTTTTGAGCCAATAAAATGTTCAGAATATCTAGAGAGATTGAAGTGTGCTTCCTGGTTATTGTCTTCATTGATCGTGATTCCGTCCACTGAAGTGGTTAGGTTATACTTGTATCCACAAACCTCATATCTCGTTTTACAGTCGCTTTTCCTATCTTTATCCTGTATCACAAACGTAAATCCCTGTCTTGTAATAACTTCTCCAGTGGTGTTAACAAGCAGTTTTTCTCCTTCGTAAACTGAAGGATTGACTGAGAGAATAGAAAGCCATGCGTCCTTTATTGTGTAAGAACTTCCTTTTGTGGAACCGTTAGGAAGATACTCCCCAAAATCCAGCTCCCTGTTCCAATTAGCTATTCCCTCAAACGAATTTCCTGAAACATTTTCAGCTATAAACGATTTCTTTTCATCCATAGTGCTGAGAAATCCTGTGAAAATGCAGTTGGAATCTGCATTCCTCTCGCAGTGTGATAACAGAGTGTCAGGAGGCTCTGAAGGCGGAGAGTATTCATCGAAAAACACGTGATCTTTATATGGGTAGTCCGGGCACGATGGCTTTGCAAAGGAGAGTCCCAGCAAAAATAGCAGGACTAAGCTCTTGAGCATATCAGCCACAATAATTACCTCCCGAAAGAGCAGCTGCGAGCCATGGTGCTAGGTAAATAACCGATAGGCCTGTGATCACCCCAACGATCATATCCTTCCACTCGTTTCTTGCATGTGGATTCGTATTTGTTGCCAGCATAAGTCCTGCATATGCAATAGCCAAGACCCCTGCTACTGTGGCAAGAAGCTTGATTCCCTCAGAAATGGCTTCAAGAGCCACCCCTCACCACCCACATACGCTTGAATCCACAAGAGCGTTTACAATAACGGGAGCCATCCAGATAATCACTATTCCGACTATTGCCCCTGCCAGCATGTTCTTTGCATTATTTCTCTCGCTCGTTTCGTGAGTTGTTGTCATCATGAAGCCTCCGTAAGCTCCACCCACTACTCCAACAACAGTTCCCAGCGTCTGAATAATCCCGTAGAGCTTGCAGAGAGGCTGATCGCTATCTATTGTGAGTTCCGCAAAACTTAGGCTTGCAAGAAGCAAGGCCACCATCAATCCCTTCATTTTCATATTACCACCTTTTTCATGTAGTGGTGGTAATCGTGGTTATGGGTGGATATAATAATTTCTTCCAAGTGTGGGAGATGTAGTGCCTTACTGTTGGGATAATAATATTTGAGGTTCCTTTAATTCTCATGAAAAGGATAGAACGTACGAAAATGGACTATTGGAGCTATCCAACATACTGGGATATGAGGGTGGTGTTTATATTCTTTGTTTCTGTCTTATTATTGTATGAATACGAATATGGGGTTAGGAGAGTACCCAACTAAAATCCCTATATCTCGCTTTTGGAACGAACCTGGTGAAAAAAACATAAAAATGCATAATATCCACTATTACCCCGCCAAATTTCCCGCACTTATAGTATCAAAATCTCTAGAATATGCAAAAGAAAAAAACATTAAAATTTCTACTATCGCAGATATCTTTTGTGGTTGCGGAACAACTGCCTTAGAAGCAAGAAGAAAAGGTATTAATTTTTGGGGATGCGACATAAATCCAGTTGCTACCCTCATTGCTAAAACTAAAAGTCAATACTACGTTCAAAGCAAATTAAAAAAATATTCTGAAAAAGTATTGAGTTCATACTTAAACAACGATGAAACTACTCCTGCATATTATCTTTCACACCCAAGAATAAAGTACTGGTTTTCTAAGAGTCAAATTTCCGATCTATATCATTTGTTAAGTTCAATAAAAAAGTCCGTTCCAAAAGGAAAATACCAAGACTTTTTTATGTGCGCGTTTTCCAACATTCTTAAACCAGCATCACGGTGGTTGACAAAATCAATAAAACCTCAAGTTGATCCTAACAAGCGAATTTCCAAGGTACGTTTGTTGTATACCCAACAAGTAGATTTCATGGTTAAAGCAATGAATGAACTTAAAAAAACTAGTCCAGCTACGTCTCAGGTAAAAATCATTACTGCGAATTATTTGAATTTGGATATAAAAAAACCATTTGCCGATATGATTATTACTAGTCCCCCTTATGTTACATCTTATGAGTATGCCGATTTACATCAGCTCTCAGCTATCTGGCTAGGTTTTAGTGACGACTACAGAACTTTAAGACAAGGAAGCATAGGCAGTTTATACCATGATTCACTTACTCAAAACAAACTTGACGAAGTTAACGAGTATGCAAAAATGATATATGACAAACTTTCTCGAAAAGATTCAAGAAAAGCAAAATCAGTAGTGAAATATTTTTATGACCTGAAAAATACTGTTGACAAAGCATATAAAATTTTGAAATCTGGAGGTCTATCTGTTTTTGTTATTGGAAACACCGAATACTCGGGCGTTGCAGTAAACAATGCCAAATATCTTCATGATTGCATGCTTGAAAGAGGTTTTTCTAATATTACTATATCGAAACGAATAATCCGTGGAAAAACACTTAGTCCATATAGAGATTCAAAAGGTCGCTTTTCTAGCAATTCAAAAGATAGAAAAGTATATCGGTATGAATTTGTAATAATTGCAGAGAAGATAAAATGAAGACTTTGGATATACCTTACATTGGGATCAAAATCGAATCGATACCTACGATACTTCGTGTGCTATCAAGTTCAAAAAACGATGCGGACTTTATCGATTATTATGCTAAACTTGGGAAAAGCAAGAAGACGGCATCAGAGTATCTGCATTCGTTGAGAAATTTAAAACTAGCAAAAAAAGATACAACTAAAAATACTCGTATCATGTCGCCTGGAAAAGTATTGTTGGACGATGATATCAGTCTGTTTTATCATAATTTACTAAAGCATTGTTTACTGCGATTTTCTGATTTACGGGTCATCCATAAAATAATTATGCAAAATCAAGATTATAGTGCACTTGAGGTATCGGTATCTCTACAAACTGCTGGATATTCCATTAAACGCATACAAACATTATCAAGTTTTTTAAAATTATTCCAAGAAGCAGGTAAAGTTAAAAGCAAAAAATTATTTTTGGGCACCAACTTTGATAACGAACCCCTTGAATATAATCAGCTTTATAAGGTCCTCTCTAGGTTATGTGGGCATGAAGATCGTCACGAGATATTTAACATATACGAAAAAATAGCTGCAAAATATAGTATAACTACCGAACAATTTGGAACGTATCTTCAGATTCTACAAAGAGAAGAAAAAATTCAATTATATGCTATTGGTTCTACGGTGGATCCCAATAGGTCTTTTATACTGAATAATACTTATTACTACTACATACAGGTGAATAGATAATGACTTTGCACCATCAGCGATTCCCCACAGGAAATCCCTTTGAATCTAATCCAACGTTTAATCTTCCAGATGGTACTATCCTAATCTATCGTAATGGCACTGATAACTACAAGAGATTCCTGCGATGTTCTGGAACTGATGATCAAATCGAACTTGAGAGAAGATTAGGCAATATAACCGAACCGGAAGATATCGGTCTATTCAAGCGAGTAAATGAACTCCTCAAAGCAATAGATAGCGGGTGTAAGCCTCAACCGCGCCTATTTTTAGCTGACTTCGGACATGGTAAGACATACTCTCTTCTTGCAGCTCAGAATCGAGTTATAAAAAAAGAAAAAGTGGCGATTATCTCCTATTCGATAGGTGCGGATGGGTTAAGTTTGACTGATAAGACTCTTACTGATTACCTAACTAATCGATTAGATTCATTGGCTGATGAGCTTAATAAGATTAGCTCTGGAATGATGAAAAAAAGGGAAACTGCTCCGGCTAGTTTTGATGAAGTTATCTCATTCTATGATGATGAATTTGAAAAAATTGGGCTAATTTTGTATATAATGGTTGATGAACTTGATAAGATCGTTATTGGTAATTCTGAGGAGAAATTTATTCGTCAATTTTTCGAAGATCTGAAAATCCTTGCAGAGAATTCAAAAAAATCAATCCATATCTTTCTTGCCGGTAGTCTTAATTGCGAAGCCAAAATCAAAGTTTTGGGGAGAGATTATTATGATAGATATAAACCCATTAGCATTAGTAATTTTGATGGAAGTGAGACAAGAAGTTTTATTAGATCAAAATGTTTACGCTCTGTTAAAAAACCGAATTTAATCCCATTCACTGCAGCATCTTGTCGTTTAATCCAGAAGTATACTAATGGCAACCCTAGATATATCGATCGTGTTTGCCATGATCTATGGAACTATAATTCAGACCAAAAAATTACTAAAAAACTTTTACAATCTTTTATAAAAGAGAACTTGCATGAACTAATTAAAGCGGAGGTTTCTAGTGATTATCAGATTTCTACTGATTCTCTTGAGTTATTAAAAGAGATGGTTGCAACTGAAACGAAGATTAGCAAAAGAAGATTAGAATCAATTTTACCAAGGGGGAAAACCATACTAAAAGAATTTACCGAACTTGAATCAAGGAAAATATTAGATAAAATCGGGACTTCTTTTATATTTCCATCAAAACGTTCAACTGTTCTCATTCGCAAATCTTTAGGGACATTCACCGAGATTGATTAAATGAAAAGAAGAGATATAAGTTACAAACCTGACATCGACTCAGACCTGATCGTAACTAGTGATGATGATATCCGACAATTTATCCAAGTTTTAAATTCTAAAACTATTGGTTCGTTACACATTAGAGCTTCAATGGATAAATTAATGCAGCAACACAGTAAATCATTATCCAATTATTCAATTTCTCTACTTAAACTAGCTAAATTGACTTATGCCTTGGAGCATCATAGGCTTACATTGGGTATTCTAGGTTTAATTCTGGAAATAGAGCTTAACTCTGTGGCTGATATTTACATAACAAAAAAAAATCAACCAATAAGGAACCCTCCTCAGGATTATGCTACTCTTTGTATTGAAATGGATACGTTCAAAGATGCCACTCTAGCCAATAAGACTGCCCAAATTCGTAGGTTTTACCTTTTTGGAAAAACTGATTCTGAGAATATTGCTAAGAAAACTGAATCTTTGATTGCAGATAGAAACTTTGGGTTTCATGCATCCAGATTAACCGAAACGAGTCGTATTGATAATATCACTGAACTAGTTAACCTTTTTACTGTTGTTTTGGGTGAGATTTTGGAGAAAAAATTTTTGATTAAAGTACATTCTACTTATTCTTAATTCATTTTTTAGATAAAAACTTCTAATTTCTTTCTTTGGAGGGTCATATAGAATAACGCTTGAGGTTACGTATTTGGATACAACAACAGGAGTTTATTACTTAGATTCTGCAACCTTGACTGGAAAAGTGAGCTAATTCTAACTTCTTTCCCGAATCTGGCTTTCTTTCAAAACTCAGGGCGGCGGGAAAAATATTCATAAGTGCAAGCCTAACTCCAATAAAAAGATTTAAATCATTTACCTGTAATGCATTATCAGTTTAATGATTAATCCCACACTGTCCCCCTGAAATACTGCATGGGGGACTGGTGCGTTTGAGATCTGAACCTAGCGTTCGAATCCCGGCGGGAGCATTTTACTCCTAGTTAACATCCCGGCTATACGTGCATACGTAAAATACCACCATACACGGAATCCGGGCAAATCGTTCCTCTAATTCTGATTTTTCCCCAGTGTTTCATACAACACCCTGCATGAATCTGTAAAAAGAATGAAAACCGAAGGTGTATACATATGAAATACGACATCCACAATACCGGGTTGCAGCTGGATAATGCTCTTAGAAGACTGAAGGGGGACAAATTGATTCTGCCAAAGAATAAGGCCAGGATATTCACATTTGACGAATATCTGCAGACTCTGGGGCTGAAAAACTCAAGGCGGCTGAAATACATAATCCTGCTCAGATGGCTTTCCAGGGAGGTAAACAAGCCTTTTGAAAAAGTGACTAAGGAAGACCTCATGAAGGTTGTCAGGGTGTTGCAGAATAACCCGGATCTTTCAGAATGGAGCAAAGTAGACCGGAAAGTAACCATAAAGCGCTTCTATAAGTGGCTGACAGGGGATGATGAGCAATATCCCCCGGAAGTCCGGTGGATAAAATGCAGGCTGAAAAACGACCGCTGCAAGCTGCCCGAGGAATTAATCACGGAAGAAGATGTAACTAAGATGGCCGATGCAACTATTAAATCAAGAGACAAAGCATTCATTCAGTGCCTTTATGAGACTGGATGCAGGATAGGGGAGCTCCTCACTCTCCAGCTAAAGAACATTAACTTTGATAAGCATGGTGCAGTTCTCAGAGTAACTGGAAAAACAGGAGACCGGAGAATAAGGATAGTTGCATCTGCCCCTGCTCTTGCAACATGGCTCGACTTTCACCCCTATAAGACGAATCCGGATGCATTTTTATGGGTAAGAAACCTCCATAGAGGCGCAAAAGATTTCCTGCCTTTCAGCTATCCCTGTGCAGTAATACTGATTAGAAAGCTTGCAAAAAAGGCAGGCATAAGCAAGCGTGTCAACCCCCACACTTTTCGCCATTCCCGGGCGACCGCTCTTGCGAATAAGCTGACCGAGGCTCAGATGAAGGAGTATTTTGGGTGGACGCAGAGCTCAGACATGGCCGGAGTTTATGTCCATCTCAGTGGAAGGGACATTGATAATGCAATCCTGGATGTTTATGGTGTAAAACACAGCCAGAAGGAGACAGAGCAATTCAAACCCATTACCTGTGCCCGTTGCAACACCACAAATTCACCTGGCTCCAAATTCTGTACGAAATGTGCATATGCACTGAGCGCAGATGTTGCCATTCAGGCCGAGAATGAAAACAAAGCCAATAGTGACATACTGAATCTTCTGATGAAAGACCCTCAGTTCCGTGAAATGATGCTGAAGAAACTGATGGAAAAGGGTCAAAATGAGGCTAATCCCACAGAGGGGATACAATGAATTCAATACACAATCCAACCTAAGGCAATATCCTGAGGTTTTGTCTTAAGTTTTGTCTAATCTTTTTGCTGTTTTATTAGGCAAATTCTTTGCCTTATTCTTGCCTTAAATCAAAGAATCAACCCCTTAATTCTTGCAATTTCAACAGTTTAATAAATCAGGAATTATACTCTCGTGGCATCAAAGTCCTAGAATATACACAAAAATGGAGTTTCTGCTTAGGAAAATACCTTTTTCAGAGCACATCTCTGGCAGCCTCCAGGAATTCCCGCGCCCACTCAATAGATGCCTTTGCCGAGCTTTCTGAATATATCAATCCATAGTCCGCATCCTTTCTCAGGCTCATAGTGTCCCGGAACCGCTCATAGTGTTTCCGCCCAAGAATTCCCGAATCTATAAATAAATTTTTCAATGCAACCGATAGGCACAAATGGCTTTTTTCACGGTAGCCCTTGCTTAGCACAAGGGCCTTGGCAGTATGGAACATCGAATAGTATGCCTGCACAGTTGCCCATTTGAAATCATTCTCAGAGGCAGAATTCCCTGCCCGCCCCAGGTCGCTTTCTGCCTCTCCCAATTCCTTGTCAATGAGGTCCTTCGCCACCGGCTCCTTTACCAGTCCCCTCTCCCCTACGCACCGTTTAAATCTTTCATCCATCTTCCTCACCATACAATTCTATTCCTTTTCGAATTCTTTCATACAGCGGCTTGTCTTTTTGCTGGAGGTTTGTATACTCCACAGAGTCCAGCAGGATTGCCTGCATCCTGGGATATTTATCCAACATCCTCCGTATTTTTTCCTTTTCCCGGCTGAGCATGAACAGGTCTATGTCGCTCTGCTCCGTGTTCCTCCCTTCCGCACAGCTACCGAAAAGGACAATTCTTCTGCTGAGCGGGATAATCTTCTCCACTGCAGGCATAATCCCGTTTATTGTTATGAATATTTTGAACTGCCGCAAGAGCGGGTTTTTTCCATCAGGCCTATAGAACAACATTCTTCCCTTCCTGCTTTTTTCTACCAGGCCCATTTTCTCGAACTTTTTCATAATCGAATTTACTGAGCCCACGCTTACACTTGCTTCATCTGCAATCTGCCGCTCGTATAGCTCGCCCTCCTTTTCCGAGATAAACACCAGCAGTTTCATCTCTGTTTTTGAAAACAAGTTCAATTTTTTGAACATAAGTTCAATATTATGAACAAACATATAAATATCTTTCTGCAGTTAGCTTGCAACCATACAAGATTTTCATGTATTCTCCCCAACCCGATAACTATTTAAACATTACTAACCACAAATAATAACCAATAATGGTGAAAACATGGCAGAACCCGCAAGGAAACTACAAATGAAAACAACCAGGTTTGAGCTTAACGGAAAACCAATTACTGTAGGCATATTAAGGAAATTCAATGACAGGATCCCACTCCTGGAAACCTCTGGGGTAGTGAAAGCTGCAAATGCAGAATATGGAACCAACCTTAAGCTTATTAGCCACAGGGCCCTGAACCATTTGCTTACTAAAACCAGCAATTGGAGGGAAGTGCGTGAAGTTTTTTCATGCTCTGCTGGAGAAGGCCTGGCATATGAAAAACCAGGTACTAAATTTGGAAACCAGATAGTTTTTGCTGGAGAAGGCGAGCCAAGAGTAATCATTTCTACTGGAAAGTACAAAGGGGAAAAGGGGATCGCCCTTGTAGTTCCTGAGTTGACTGCTGATGACATTCAAAAAGACGGAAAAGACATAGTAATTGCTGTTTCTGATACCAGGTTGGTTGTTGTTCCAGAATTTCCTTTTGAAGATGGCTGGTACATGCCTCATGCAGAAACAGGAATTCCAAATGGCAAAAAGGTTGATTCTTCTACTGAGGCTAGGTATCTTTATAGGAGGGATTCTTCATATGTGGGCCTTCCGGTCCGCGACGACGACGACTACGACTACAACAGCAGGCAGGGCGTCGATGCGGGCTACAGGCCATCCAACAGTCTCGGGGTGGCAGTTGAGGTCCCCGAAGGGGCCGCAGCAAAAATTGAGGGCTCACCTTCAAAGCAATTGAGCATCTCCAAAGAAAGCGGACGGCTTATTGTAGAGGGCACTCCAGAGCAGCTTGAGGCTGCCTTCAAAGTGCTTAACCGCCTTAAAGAGCAGTAGTTCTTACCTATTTTTATTCTTTTCATCTCTAGCCTTAATCCCAGGTGCAAGCCTGGGCCACTGACACTTTGAAGCAAACTTCTGGCAAAGCCAGAAGCATACTATTTTTGCATACTATTTTTGAGCGTATTATTTGCTTCAAAATGTCACACATCCGCCTGCAGTGCTGGGAGCTTGTTTGAGCAAACCAGACATGAAATTCAACGGTGATACTTAGTAAGCTATATCATGGCAATCTGTTGATTGCCAGTTGCAAACTGCCCATTTGCAGTTTGCTCGAGCCGAAACAGTAGAGCCGTGGTGCCGGTGCAAGAGTTTCCGGTTGTTTCTGGGTGCCTCGTGCCGTTTTGTGCAGGTGGGTTACTCTTGGGGCCTTCCGGTCCGCAACGACAACAACTACAACGACAACAACAGGCAGAACGTCAATGCGAACTACAGGCCATCCAACAGTCTCGAAATGACCTGGGCTTGCATCTTGGATTTTTGTCTAGGGTGCTCCATGAAAACCTACAGAAATATTTATCCCCAACTATGTTCCTATGAAAACCTGGAACTTGCCTTCAGGAAAGCAAGAAAGAAGAAAACCACAAAACAATACGTAATAGATTTCGAGTCCAACTTGGAAGAAAACCTAACTGAACTGAAGCATGAACTCGAAACATTTACTTACGCTCCCAGTCCACTAACTACATTCACCGTACGCGACCCTAAAACCAGAAGAATATCTGCCTCACACTTCCGCGACCGTATTGTCCACCATGCGTTATGCAACATAATCGCCCCAATTTTCGAGAAACGCTTCATTTATGATTCTTTTGCAAACCAGAAAGGGAAAGGCACCCATTCCGCAATAAAGAGATTTGAAAAGTTCATGCGCAAAGTCGTTTCAAATGTCACAAACTGCGGAATGGGGGGGGGGAATTGCGTTTTGGGCCGCAATATCCAAGGCTATGTGCTGAAAGCAGATATTAAGCATTATTTCGATAGTATCAACCATGAAGTTCTTTTGGAAATAATCAGAACCAAGATAATCGACCCGAGGATTATCTGGCTGATAAAACAAATCATCAGCAACCACAAAACCAGAATTTCTGGAAAGGGAATGCCCCTGGGCAACTTAACATCTCAATTCTTTGCGAACGTATACTTAAACGAGCTTGATTATTTTGTAAAACACACTTTAAAGGCAAAATACTATCTGCGCTACGTTGATGATTTTGTAATTCTGCATACTGACAAAGCTGTTCTTGAAAGATGGCAACACGAAATCGACACGTTTCTCAGAAACAATCTCAAAGTTGATCTTCACCCAGACAAGTCCAGAATTGTCCCTTTAAAAAACGGAATAACCCTGCTCGGT
Organism: Microcaldota archaeon; assembly: GCA_030613375.1. Taxonomy (GTDB): domain Archaea; phylum Micrarchaeota; class Micrarchaeia; order Anstonellales; family Bilamarchaeaceae; genus CAIKOA01. The sequence goes on along the minus strand of JAUWMC010000016.1, from coordinate 9,659 downwards.
TTCCGGGTATTCTACAAATACCGCCTCCTGAAGAAAAGCAACGCAAGGAGAATATGGAAACGCCTGGACAAGTTCAAGCAAAAGCACAAAGCCGGAAATATAGAAAAAGAAAAAATATCTCAAAGCCTGGACGGCTGGCTTGCATATGCTGGGTTCGCTAATACATATAACTTGCGAATGAAGGTTGCATCTGCATTTGCTGAAGCTTTCAATACCAGCAAGTAGTGGAATAAGCTGCTTGTTCTCGCCTTCTAGGTCGTTATTTAGAAGAAAAGAAATTTTGGGTTCAGAGCTCCAGTATCTGATTACTAGTTAAGTAAGACCATTTGTCGTAAGTTTTGTCGAATTAAATCACTCGAAAATTTCGACCAAATTTTTGTCGTTTTTTTGTCGGAAATCAAAGAATTAACCCCCTAATTCTTTCAATTTTAGCACTTTAGTAAATCAGGAATTATACTCTCGTGGCAGGTTTTTGGGGGCAACGCAACCTGGGCTGTTTAAAGGCAAAGAAGTAGTTAGAGTGGAGAAAGGGAGATGCAAACCTTTAAGATTTTTAACTACAAAAGCCTGTACGAACATGCTGGATGTTGCATGATTAGTGACTGGTGTTAATCCAGAATTAAAGGAACGGCGGGAGCATTTCTCCTTTTAGACAAGTTATTCTTTCTCAGAACTAGTATCTTTCCAACAAATCGTAGAATATAGTAAATATCACCTGGTTCTCAACCTGCTGCGCATATTCCATTGCCACCATCAAGGATGCTGCGGAAGTATGCCCCAAGGCAATCCCGGAACAAGCTTCAAACTTCTCTCTTGCATTCACCCATTCTCCGGCTTCAACAAGCCTCACCCTGTCCACCAGTTCAGCGCTCGCTTCCAGATGCGGAAATTCAATTCCCTGCGCCCCTGACCCAGGCATAATTATCTCAGTCAGTTTCTCCCCGTCTTCTCTAATCTTAGCATCAGGGTATTTTATCCTGTGAAGTGCCGCCTGCTGCCTTGGCTCCAGTGCGATGATCTTCAGGTCCTCAAAAACCGTTTTCATCTCAGACCCAATCCCGTACAAAGTAGTCCCATTCCCTGCAACCCCCACAAAGCAGTCAATGCAATCCACAATCCTGCCCAGCATTGTTTCCAATACCTCATCAACCAAAATCCTCATCGGAACCAATGATTCTGAAACTTGGGAATGGTTTATCGACATCAATTGCTTCATTTTCGGGTTTCCCTTTCTTTCCTTAATCCTCCCAACAAGCTCTTTCCATTGTCGCTTTGACGCCCCAACGACTCCCAACCCATCCTTTTCTGGGTCCGATACAACTACAATCCCCCCCTCTTTCTTTGACATACCCCTCCTCAGTTCAGAAATCTCATTTGGAAGCACACAGTACGCGCTATACCCCAGCCTCTTCGCCACGTTTGCAAATGCAGGTGTTGCATTCCCAGAGGATGTTTCGATAACATCATGTGTCTCGGGAGATATCCCTGTCCGTTCCCAGCACCAAAACAGGTATGGGTAAATCCTGTCATAATGGCTGTTGGTAGGCACATTCTGAAATTCCAATTTGGCAATAATCTTGTTTCCGTTGGGGACATTCAGCCCAAAATTAGAAAGATCCGTAGCTTCAGTGTTCCCTGCCCTGTTTGCCAGCTTCTGAAACTCCCTGTTCCGACTTCCATTTATCCTGCGTATTCCTTTACGTAGGACAACTTTTGCTTTTGGCACAGGTGGCCTTGGTCGTATATGGAATGCTCTGGCCTGGTCAATCCCCATGTTATTGTTCGTGTTATTATCTGTTTTTAAAGATATCTATCTTTTGTATGTTATCCTATTTCCGAACTCTCAATATGATCCCATTATTCGCTTTTTGCAATTCCTTTGTAGAAATTTTAACAAGTGAATTTTGCGAGCCCCCACCAGAATACACGAATCCCATATCCATAACTTTCGGATCAATTAGGAATTTTGCATTATACCCAAATGATGGGGTACCACCGCAAGGATATCCAGTTTTTTCCAGAATCTCATCAGGATTTGCTGTCCGAGGCCGTTCAATATCCAACGCAGTTGCCACCCTGGAAGTGCTCGCCCTGTCCTCTCCATTGACAATTGCAACTATGAGGTTTCTATCAGAATCAATCATGCAGATGTTCTTCACAAAATCTTCCGGGGACGCATTAGCTGCATTCGCAGCTTCTTCTACTGAATGGCAAGATTGCTTAAAGCTAATATGCTCTGCTTGAATGCCATCTTTTCGTATGAACTCTTTTATTTTTTCTTCGTACTCGTTCACAAACACACCTTCAAACGTACCCCCAATTTCACCCTTTGGATCCTACGTATTCATCTATTTTGGAAATAAATTTCTTCTTTTCCTGCTCAGATATAAATGAAGCATTAAACGAATTCTTAGCCAGTTGAACTATGTCCTCTTTGCCCAATCTCAAAGCTTCTGAAATTGCCACGTAATTCTCATTCACATACCCCCCAAAATACGCAGGATCATCAGAATTTACAGTTACAACCACCCCCTCATCTATCAAACTTTTCAAAGGATGCTCTTTGAGGTCTTTCACCACTTCCAGTTTCAGATTTGAGAGAGGACACACAGTAAGCGGAATTCTCTTTTGAGCCAGGTACTCAACTAGGGATTTGTCATCAACAGCATGAACTCCATGATCTATCCGGGACACATGCAGCAATTTAATCGCTTCCCAAATATAGCTTGCTGGCCCTTCCTCACCCGCATGTGCCACAGTCAAAAACCCCCCCTTCAGCGCACCATCAAAAACCTCCTGGAATTTTGATGGAGGATTATCAATCTCAGCAGAATCCAGACCCACAGCAATTATGCAATCCTTATACTTCAACCCCTCTTCCAAGGTTTCCAACGCAGAATTTTCATCCAGATCACGAAGAAAACACATAATTGGTTTTGATGTTATGCCCATCTTTTCTTCTGCATCATCAATCGCCTTACAAATCCCATTGATGACTGTCTTGAATTCTATGCCCCTCTTAGTATGGGTCTGTGGATCAAAAAATATTTCTGCATGCAGCACGTTCTGCTGATGCGCCTTCTCAAGATAGGCCATTGTCAAATCATAAAAATCCCGTTCTTTGACAAGAACCTTTGCACCTTCGTAATAAACATCTAAGAAATCCTGCAGGTCCCCGAAATTATACGCAGCTTTAATCTCATCCACTGAACGGTATTTCAAATCAATGGAATTTCTTCCAGCTATCTTGAGCATTAACTCTGGTTCCAGAGTTCCCTCAATATGTAAATGAAGCTCAGATTTTGGCATGTCACCGATAAAGGATTTCATGCACTAATTCCTCTGTTGCCTCTTAAATCTTTTTGTATTCAATCAACTCGAGATCCCCAAAATAATCCAAAGGATAAAAAAGGGGAAACTCAAAAAGTGAAACCATGCTCAAATATGCATTATTCGTTCTACTGCTCTTTTCCCTCTCCTTTAGCGTAGTAGGCGCACAGTGCCCAGAGCTAAAGCACTATTGTATCCAGAGTGCCTGCCCCAAGGCCGGGGGAGAGATAACTGAATATGGAATCTGTGCCAGAGGAGAAAATTTTGATGAATCCGTTTACCATAAATCACTCACTTTATGCGATACAACATACGAATACTGTATAGAAAATGATGGGGTAGTAAAAAACATGTCCTGCTGTGGACCGATATTCATTTTCCTGTTTGCGCTACTGGCCCTCTATGTGGACGGTACTCAATAATCGTCTTTTTCTTCTTCCCATCAAAGTCGTCCATTATCTTCTTCCCCAGCACCACGAATCCCCCAAGCAAAACCGCAGAAAACACAAACATCGCTTCAGTCCCAAATGCTTCCAGCGCAAAGCCCGCTCCAGCAAACACTACAAACGCCCCAAGATTAGTGGGTGCAATAAGCGTTGCAACCCTGGAAGAAACACCCTTCTTTCCAGCTTCTACAAGGTACCCAATCATTCCCTCATTTAGTCCAAAGCAAACCCCAAACCCAAATCCGGCCATCAGAAGCACCGCGCTGAAGTACTGTCCAGCAAATGGAAGCATAACAATCATCGGAATCGCCATAAGCTGGAAAAACAGCAGCTTGCTCTCATCCATTTTCATCCGCACGCTCAGCATGCCTCCCATTCCCACAGATACATAGAATGCCGTAAGCATAACCGCAATTTCCAGGTAGCTCATTCCCAAATCTATGGCCATCATTACTGGAAGCAGGAAGGCAAACATCAGCATAAATGAAACATTTACAAGCACAATTGCAACAGACACATGCCAGAAATCCAGGTGCCTTTTCCTTATTGCAAAAAGCCCTTTCCAGTCTGGTTTCTCCATATTCGCTCCCCTATTCACAAGCGTAAGCGAAATCAGTATTCCAACAATCCCAATTCCGATAAGAACTGCAAACACCATTTCGAACGATAAGTATGCTATAATCAGCCCTGCCCCGATAAGCCCCAACGCAGCCCCAAATGACCTAACAACACCCATTAGCGTCAGGTATTTTTTCTCATGCACCCTTTCCATTATCGCAGTCCGGTCCACTGCCCAGAAACAGGCATCTGTAGATCCCTCACTTATCTTTCCCAGCCCAAACTGCAAAGGAGTTTTTGCAAAAAGAAGAATCAAATTGGTTATCGTATGGAAAACAGTATTTGCAATAAAGAAAGGCTTTACCCCCATCACATCTGCAAACACAGAAGAAATCGTTCTCACAAGCAGGAACGCAAGCGGAAGCAAAGAAAGAATCAGCCCAATTTCCCCAACATCTATCCCTCTGCTGATAAGGTAAAGCGGAAGCGTAACCGTAAGCGCACCATACTTAAACTGCTGGATAAAGTTGAGAGTGCCTATCTTCCTGAGCATGTTCTTTCTTCCCCTTCTCTTTTCACTAGTCCACTAACCTTTTAATTTAATTCCCCTACTTCTTTTTCTATGCTTGATGAACAGCTCAAGAAACAGGTAACGAATAAGCTCTCTTCCAAAATGAAGGGAAACGTAAAACTTATCCTCTTTGGTGAAGGCGACGATTGCACATACTGCATCGAATACAAAGAACTTGTGGAAGAGCTCGCCTCTTTAAGCGAAAAACTCACCTCAGAAATTTACCCCTTTTCTTCTTCGGAGCGCGAAAAATATGGCGTAGATATCGCCCCCTCATTAGTGATCTATTCCGAAGAGCACAACAGTAGCGCAACCTTTTGTGGGCCTCCCAGCTCTCATTTCTTCCCAATTCTAATCGAAGACATAATCGATGCCTCCCGTGGGTCCCCCTCAATCTCCAAAGAAATAATTGAAAAGGTAAAATCCATAGATTTCCCTGTAAAAATCCGCGTGTTCGCTTCCCAGACTTGCCCCCACTGCCCTCCCGCAGTAAAAGTAGCCCACGATTTCTCCCTCATCAACCCAAAAATAAAAGCCCAGATGATCAACAGCTCCTTTTTTCAGGCACTATGCCAAAGGTACAATGTAAGAGGAGTTCCTAAAACAGTAATCAACGACAAGGTTGAATTCACTGGTGCTCAGCCTCCAAGTGAGCTCCTGAAATATTTGCTCAAGCTTAAGGAAAACCCTTAAATACCTATTATAACCGAATAAACACGTATGAATTTTGAGAGTACTGCAGAAGTGTCAATTCCCAAAGATCCTTTAGAAAGGGTAATAGGCCAGAACGAAGCAGTAAAAATCTCCCGCATAATTGCAATCCAAAAACGCCATCTTCTTATGGTAGGTGCACCTGGCACAGGAAAAAGCATGATTGCACGCACTATCGCTAATCTTCTTCCTTCTCCTCAGCAGGAACTCTCAGTTTTGCACAATATGGACCGCCCAGAGCGCCCGATACTCACGGTACGCACAAGGAAAATGCTTGAAATTGAAAAAGGTGAAAAGGAAAAGGAATGGGGTGAGGTTATCTGCCCTGCAGAAGTCCCCTCATTTGTTTCTGAAAGGCTTGGATTTCGCTGCAAGAGGTGTGGAGACCTTTCCAGCTCCCGTGCCCTTTACTGCCAATCCTGCGGCGCTGATAAATACCCCAACAAGGATTCCCCATTTGGAGATCTTCTTCCAAACTCTGAGCAGCGCGATGGCCGAGTCCATGCAGTCCGCATAGATGAAGATGGGGAAGAAGAGCCAGTAATTTACGAAAAAACTGAAGACGACCGCATCCTCAAGCTTACATATTCTGAACTCAAGAAACGCAGCGTTGCAAAAGCAAAAAAGCTCCGTAAGGTAATTGTTCCGCTCAACCGCCCTACATTTATCCAGGTAGTTGGAAACAACGAGACCGAAATTCTTGGAGATGTTCGCCATGATCCATATGGAAGCCATCCAGAAATCGGAACTCCCCCATATCTCCGTGTAACAGCAGGAGCAGTACACGAAGCCCACGAAGGCGTTCTTTACGTAGATGAAATGACCACTCTTGGAGAAGCCCAGAAATATCTTCTTAGCGCAATGCAGGAGAAAAAATTCCTAATCACTGGAAGGAATCCTTCTAGCGCAGGTTCTACAGTGCGTGTTGAATCCGTTCCCTGCGACTTCATACTCGTAGGCGCAATGAACATAAACGACCTCCCTTCGCTTTCACCTGCACTTCGCTCAAGGATCCGCGGAAGCGGCTACGAAATCGTTCTCAACACAAACATGGAAGACAGTGAAGTTAACAGGGAAAAAATGTCCCAGTTTGTTGCGCAGGAAATCCAGATGGATGGCCGTATTCCCCACGCTACTGCAGATACAGTGGAAAAAGTCCTGGAGGAATCCCGCAAGATTTGCAGGCTCACAGACAACAAAACTGGACTCACACTCCGCCTCCGTGTTCTTAGTGGTATAATTAAGCTCGCAGGGGATTTTGCCTCCCTAGAAAATTCCGAATTTATAGAATCTATCCACATGAACCAAGCAATAAAACAGGCTAAATCCGCAGAAGAGCAGCTTGAAGAAAAATACGGGAACATTTGGAGTGCAGGAATGGCTGATTATGGTGCCCGTTTGAAAAAAGGCTCAGAAACCGCTTAGTTGTTGCTCTTTGTGTCAATAAAGCGCTTTAAATTCTTTTATTCCCTAAATATCTCCAGATAACATGGGAAACAAGGATGATGAAACTCCGATCAGCAATCTGGATGATGCATTTGAAGTATTAGCAGGAAGGACATCGATTCCCCCAGAACCCTCAATTTTCGAGCAGGTTTCAACAATCCCCCCAGGGGAGCACACTAGCGAAGATCCACAGCCAAAAGAAACCCATCTTACGCTAGTTGAAACAATAAACCTGGAATCAGAACTCCTTGGCAATAATAACCCCGAAATACGTAGAGAAGCGGCAGATGTCCTTATTAAGATTGCAGAAAACGAAGAATGCACAATAATGTCTGCAAGAAGAATCCTTGATGCACTCCTGTTCCGCAACAAATCCAAGGAGGGGGAATTCGACTCCCATGTGCGAAAAGCAAGGAAGTGTTTAGAAGACATAATAACTTTGGGCCCCATTAGGGACACAACCCTTCCAAAAAGAACTACTTGGCCATACCTGGACGAGCGAAACGCCCCCAACGGTCAGCCAATGCAAAAACCCGAAAAATCTCCAATTGATACAACTGCAAAGATACGCAACACTAATCCTAAAAAATAGTTAAAGGCGGAGGGGGAGAGGACAAACAACTGTGTGGGTGGGAGGTGAGCTGCCCTTCTCCGGTCGCCTCGCGCCAAATTCTCTCCGCTTTCGCGGAAATTAGCGCAAGAGGAAGTAAACTTTTCTTCCTACTTGTCTCTTTTTCAGTACACCCTCTTTCACTAGCCTATTCAGCCTCGAGCTTGCTGCATTGCTGCCCTTGTAACCAAACTCTTTTTGAACATCCCGCGCGGCTGACTTGCCTGCCTTAGCAACAAAGTCTACTATTTTCTGGTCTATTTCAGAGAGGAACGCGTTTTGGGGAGGTACGCTCGCTTCCTTACCAGCCTCTAGCTTATCCAGCCGCACCAGGACATTCTTTAGTATTCGGTTTGTGTTTTCCCGTTCTTCCAAGAGCTTGTAGGCTATGGTCGCTAGCACTACTGGGTCCTTGAATTTCTCAAGGTTCTCCCTTAGCTCTTCTTCGATTTCTTTCTGGAGGTACGGGGACGGCACGCTTTTAAACTTTCCCTTCGATTGTCTCTCGGGCATGTTTCACTTGCCTCATTTGGGTGTCTGTTGTTGCGACAAATTTGCGCAACTGTCATGACATTATCATGATAAGTTTATAACCTTCACGTTTTCCCCTCTTCTTTCCGTCGAAACTCTTTTTTAAAACAGTCCCAAAAATGCCCCTTTTTGCTCCAAATAGCTCAATTTTTATAAGTTCCTTTAGATATCCCAACATGCTCGACCTCCCGACTGCCGCTAAACTGGTGCGAGATGCATTCAGAACCAGAAACCAACGTAAGATGCGCAAAGCAAATGACAAAATCATGAGGGAATGGGTTCTTTCTCCATCAAAAAAACTTTATCACCTTTCCGTCTACTCATACGTACTCGCAAAGATTCTCTCCAAGCCCCGTTTTATGGGCAGGACATATTCTGGAAAGCACAAGGAAATAGACTCTCTTCTCTCACGACTCGTCTCATTTGCACAAACAAACAACAAAAAGGAATTCGCCCAAACTCTTAGTAACCTGAAAAATTCAATTCAGGATGTGGAAACCTCGGATGCGCGATACATAAAGAGCATTATGGAAAAGGGCCGCCTCAAAACCGCGGCAACTCTTTACGCACAAGGCATTTCGCTTTCTGCTGCCTCTGAAATGACTGGAGTGGAAAGACAAGAAATAATGGACTATGCAGGAAAAACCCTGATGTTTGACCGCATGGGTGAAGGCGAAACTCTTTCCAAGCGACTGAAAAAAGCAAGGAAAATTCTTATGGGTGGTAAAAAATGAAAACCAATTACGTTCTCTGTGATGCAAGTTCTCTCATCTCCCTCACAGGTTCTTGCCTGGATAATCTCCTCCCGTTTTTCCTGGAGAGGTTCGGAGTCCGTTTTCTGATTCCTAAATCAGTTGAATATGAAGCAGTAAGCCGTCCGCTTTCCTTCAAAAGCAAGATACATAATTTTTCTGCACTTCGTATCAAGGACTTGATCCAAGATGAAGTAATAGAGGTGATTTCTGAAAATGCAGAAGAGGAAACAAAGGCGTTGATGAAGCTTGGAAACAACATCTTTTATGCCCGCGGCCGCCCTATCCGCTTAATGCACTTGGGAGAAACCGAAATGCTCGTTCTCGCAAACCGCCTGGATGTAACCTCCATCCTCATGGATGAGCGTACAACACGCATACTTGTAGAAGACCCAATCTTACTGAAGGACCACCTCCAGAAGGAATTCCGCACGAACATAATGGTAAACAAGAAACACCTTTTGGATTTCTCCTCCAAGGTAGAAAACCTGGACGTAATCCGCAGCACCGAACTTCTTTATCTTGCATACGAAAACGGTTTTCTCAAGCATTTCAAAGACTTAGAACAAGAAGCCGCGGAAGCAGCCCTCTATAACCTCAAATACTCAGGCTGTGCAATAAGCTTCAATGAACTCAAGGAATATGCAAAGTTGATGGTAAAATGAACAAGGCCCTAATCGCAGTGGATACCCGCGAAGACTCCA
>JAUWMC010000062.1 GCA_030613375.1 Microcaldota archaeon | reverse complement strand
CGTTTATGAGGGTGAAAATGAAACTGGGGTGGAGGAAACATTAGAAGATAACGGTACGGTTGAAGAGGAAGAAATTCCGCCCACAGTAGAGGAGCCGGTAGAATACCTAGACTACAGCGAAGAAAAGGAGGCAGACCTGCCAGAGCCAGAGGAGGAACCTGTAGAAGGAGGATTGTGTGTTGCAGTATTTGCCCTTATCTTTGCATTGTTTATTGTAAAGGCATGAAAGATTCCTGTTGTGTTTTTATTCGTTATGCTGTTTAAATTGTAGATTACTCTTTATGGGCTCGTAGCTCAGCTTGGCCAGAGCGGCGGACTTTTAATCCGTAGGTCGGGGGTTCGAATCCCCCCGAGCCCGTTGACAGTTTGTAGGCCGTTTGTGGGGGTAGGGATACAAACTGGCACGATTTTAATTCTTTTTACATAATAACAGAGTATGCGTGGGTGGATGATATTCTTGGTATTAGGAGTTTTGCTTTTTGCAGGGTGTGCAGCGAATGTTTCTGAGCCTGCAGATACTGGGGCAGCTGATGAGCAGTATTTGTTCCCAGACCTTTCTGCACCGGATACAGAAATTCCTGAGGTTTCTATTTCTACTCCTGAAGAGGCCCTGGTGAAGGACAGGTGTGAGGATTCAGATGGAGGCTTTGAAATACATGAAGCGGGCGCTGTAACCCTTTACGAAGATGGGCAGGAAAAATGGGTAAAAGAGGATTTCTGCTATGATTCTGATACGCTTTATGAATATTATTGCGAGGATGGTGCGCTTACGCACGATGCCATAAGATGCCCATGTTCATATGGGGTGTGTGAACCTGTAATTAGCTTTACCGAATGTGCGGATTCAGACGGAGGGAATGAGAAGTACATAAAAGGAGATATAACAATCATAAAACATTATACTGATGGGACATTTACTGAAGAGACTCCTGTAGAAGATCATTGCATAAGCAATGTGGAACTTATTGAGTATTTCTGCAAAACTGACGGAAGCGGGTGGAGGAAGTATATCTACACCTGCGTATTCTGCAATAATGGGGTGTGTTCCAAGTGAGTGGAAAACGCATCCAGGAACTAAATGCGTACCTTGTTCCAATGCACGAAGGGAAAATTCTTCTTTTGAGAAGAAGACGTACTGAATTCTGGGAGTTTCCTGGAGGTGGAGTTGATTGGGGGGAGGAGCCCATGTATTCTGCGAAACGTGAGCTAAAGGAGGAGACCGGATTAGAGGCTTCTTCTATTAAGTTTGTGGGGATTACTTCTGCTACTTATGAGAAGGAGGGAAAGGAGAAGCACTCTGTTTATCTTGTGTATAAGGGAAAGGTGGACCGGGAGGACTTTTCTTTGGGTTTAGAGCATGAAGAAGGACGGTGGGTTTCGCTGGATGAGGCGAAATTCATGAAACTAGGGCTTAATTGTGAAGATATACCCGAAATGCTCTGAGGAAAGCAATGCTGGCACATTCCAGTAACCTTTAAATATAAATAGTGGAAAATGTTTTCATGAAACGTCTTTTGCTCGTTATTCTGCTGCTCTCGCTTTCCTATTCAGCATTCACAGTTACCGCGTTGGATGTTACTGTAGATGTAAATGAAGATGGGAGTGCAGACATAACAGAAGACCTTTATCTTCTGATAACGACGGATTACCATATTTCTGTGTATACGAACGGACTTACGCAAAATGACCTGGCAAGCTGGGGATCTCTTACGGGATTAAGTGACGTAAGACATCATGTAGATAATCGAATTGTGGATGTGCAGAATGTTGTGGTAAGGCCACAACCTGTTTCAAGATGCAATCCTCTTGCAGACCTGTGCCACGGAGAACTGAAGATAAGCTATAAGGTAGATGCATACAGGACCAAAGAGGGGAACGCGGTAGATAACTCAGGGCTTTTCCTGGCTGATGAATACAAACCACGGACTACAAGATATATTTTGAATAGTGGGGGGATGAGTTTTGAAGAAAGTGACTTGGGAGATGTGATTCTGGGAGAAAATGAAAGGCTTACATTTGTATTTCCGAAAATGTCCAAGATTACAGAAGTAACTCCTCTTCCTGAGGGAGTTAGTAAAGATGAAGTAGGGGAGCTTAAGGAACTGGGCTGGGAAAATACCGTACTCGCAAGGTTCAATATCGTTTTTGAGGTTGAGGAAAGCCTGGATACTGAAGTGCTCCAGTTTTTCCTGGATGCAAGAGAAGGGATAACAGATCTGGTTTCAGGGCCTGAGGGGCCTGCACTGATAATCCTTGTTGTGATTATAATTGGAGGATATTTGCACCTGCAGGGCAAAGTGAAAAAGGTGAAGAAATGATACTGCATAGACACGAGAAAGTTCTGCTTAAGGAGCTTGAAAAAGGAAAGGCAAAGATTGAAGAGATTAAGATGAATGCGGATTCCGCAAGAAGGGCTGCGTTTTGGCTTCAGGAAAAGGGGTTTGCAAAAGTATCTGAAAAGGAAAGCAAAACATTTGTAAGGAGTAAAGAGTGCGAAAAATACCTAAAAGAAGGATTTCCTGAGGTTAATATTCTTGAGAAGGAGGGGGAAGATGTTGCTGGATTAGGGTCTGAAGAAAGAATTGGGCTTATCTGGGCAAAGAAAAATGGATGGATAACAATTGAAGGGGGAAAAATAAAGAAACTGAAAGAGAAAGGGGAGTATTCTCTAGTAAATGCTGCCGAAAATCCGGAAAATGCTTCAAAGGAGGATTTGAAGATTCTGCTAAAGAGGAAGCTTGTAAGGGAAGAAGTGGGGAAAGAGTTTGTTGTAGAACTTACGGAAAAGGGAAAGAAGGAGGTAAAGGAACTTGGGGAGATAAAGGAGGAAATTGGGGAACTTACGAAAGAGATTATTGTTGATGGAACTTGGAAGGAGGCGGAGTTCAGGCCCTATGCGCTTGCGCCTACAAAAGATGCTCCAATTGGGAAAGTGCATCCGATGACCAAAATGGTAAGAAAAGTAACGCGGGTTTTCAGGGACATGGGCTTTGAGGAAATGGAAGGAAAAATGGTAGAGAGTGCGTTCTGGAATTTCGATGCGCTGTTTCAACCTCAAGACCACCCTGCAAGAGAACTTGCAGACACATTCTACTTGAAAGGGGAAGAAAAGCTTCCAGAGAAATCTCTTGTGGAAAGAGTGAAAGAGAGCCATGAGAAGGGATGGAAGTATAATTGGAATCCGGAAGAAGCTAAAAAAAGGGTTTTGAGAACTCATACTACGGTATTGAGTGCGCAATACTTGCACAAACTAAAGGGAAATGAAGCGAAAAAGTATTTCGCAGTTGGAAGAGTATTCAGAAATGAAGCTACTGATTTCAAGCATCTTGCAGAATTCCACCAGGTTGAAGGGATAGTTGCGTGGGAAGGTGCAACATTTAGAGATTTGTTGGGATTACTTAAGGAATTCTACAGAAGATTTGGATTTGAAAAGATAAGGTTCAGGCCAAGCTACTTCCCATATACAGAACCAAGTGTGGAAGTAGAAGTGTTTTTTGAAGAGAGAAAAGAATGGATGGAATTGGGGGGAGCAGGGGTGTTCAGGCCAGAGATGACAAAACCTCTTTGCGACGTGTATCCTGTGTTAGCCTGGGGCCTGAGTCTGGAAAGGCCGATGATGCTTATGGAAGGCTTAAAAGACATAAGGACGTTTTACAAAAACGACCTTGACTGGTTGAAGAGTCCGAGCGTGAATAGATGAAAAGAGCAGTCCTGACCATCGCCGTTGTAGTGCTTCTGGTGCTTGCAGCCACGTTTGTAATAACAATAGTTACCTATCAGGAAGAGGAAGTAGAGCGAGGGTATGTAGAAATCATTTCAGATGGAAGGGCAGGGGATTTTGGATATTATTTTTACCATGCAAATGGAACTGGGAGCGTGAAGCTCTTTGGTCTGAATGAAGAGCCTAGAGATAGAATTTATGTTTTGAGCGAAACCGGAATCGGTATGGAATCCTTCGATGGTTTCATGGATGAGATAGACACTCTACAAGAATATGGGATGACTGTGGAGGTAATAGGAAGAAGTGATGTCCGAAATGTGAGGGATTCGATCCTTATTGTCCCTACAGGAGCAATACCTGATTATATCCTGAATACTATTGGGTCTACTGGAACCTTCAATACGTTAATTTATATTGGAAAAACGGATTTGAAGATGGCGAGTAGTCTTAGGAAAGACTACTGGTACACGCAGTTGGATGAAGAAACAAAAGATAAAATTATCGTAAAGGAGTACACCCTGGACGAGTTTATGGACGATTCTGTGTTGATTGAGGAGTTCAAAATTGAGTTGTTGGAAAATAGGTGGGCAGTAATTTCTGAAATTGAGCACGTATTTGAGAATTTTAATGCGGAAAAAAGTCTGTTTGTGCCGCTTGAGGAAACCGGATATCTCAGATTTGTGTATCATGCAGGGCAGAAAATGGGTGTGGATTCAACAGGTTTGCTTCCAATGGAATCAGTAAACATGGAAACAGACGGGGAGGTATATCCCTGGGACAGGGCAGCTGTTTCGTTTACTCTTGCAAACACAACTGGAAAGGCATTCTACACTGTGGAAAAGAATGGCATTATCCTTCTGTCCGAGGACCTTGGGAGAATTGGGGTGGAAAAAGCGTTTTACTATACTTATGAGTTTGAGGAGCCCGGAGATTACATTGTAAAGGTGTATGATAGCTCTGGAATGCTTGGATCTACATATATTCATGTTAAGAGTATTGAGATAGAACGAGAGGGAACTTATGACATACGAACTGTGTTTACAGTAACAGTGGACAGTGAGCCGCTTAAGAGCGGAGATCTGTATGTGTCCGTAAATAATGAAGAAGCAAAGAAATATCCGATTATAAACGGTTTTGTTACTGTTGCAGAAAAGCTCCAGGGAGGGGATAATGTCTTCAGGGTGCAATATCTTGAATACAAAGAAAGCATCATTTATACTAGAGAACAAGTGGGGACCATAGAAACCTATCTTAGGTGGGGGCCGTTTATTCTTGTATTCATCATCGTAATTTATGTACTCGCGAGCATGAGAAAAAAGCCAGGATACACAATCAAGATAGAAGCAGTTGCTAGAAAAGAAAGGAACATTCTGGAAGTTAACATAGATGACATACTCGAATGTTTTGAGTATGTGCAAACCAAGTTCGGTTGGGAGCATGTTCCAATCAAACTTAGTGAAATTGCATATAGCGTAAGGAAGAACATAACTGATGGGGCCGATGTACTAGATGGGGACCTTGAAGCAATACTCAAAACACTTGAAGGAAAAGGAATCGTAAAACGGTATGGGGACTACTACCAGCTAAAGGGATGGGGAGATGTAAAGAAGAACGTGCTTATGCGTGAAGCTCGAGACGTTATTGTAAAGAACGGGGTAAAATTCAAGGAAACAAAAAATGGATTTGATATTGGATCCGCGGTTATTTCCGCAGAATATGCTGACCTGAAAAAGAAGCTCATCCTTGTGTTCGATGGGGAGGAGGACGTGAGGAGATTTATGAGTGCCCTCAAAGGAGTAGAG
>JAUWMC010000020.1 GCA_030613375.1 Microcaldota archaeon | reverse complement strand
GATTATGGTTCACTCAAAAATAGAGGGCAGGCTATGCTTCCTAGGGAAGTAAGACCTGAAGGTCTTGCAGGAAAGGTTGTAAGGATTCCTTCCGCAACAAAGGGAAGGAGAGCACATCCTCCAAAGCCTGAGAAGAAAATCGTTGAGAAGATTAACAAGAAAGAGTATAGGAAGGCATTGGTAAGTGCCATTGCGGCAACCGCACATCCTGAGCTTGTAAAAGCAAGGGGACATATTTATGAGGGTGCTGCACCTCTTGTGTTTGAAGATGCTCTTGAAAAAGTGAAGAAAACAAAAGAAGTGATTGCTGCTTTGGATGGAGTTATTGGAAAAGATTTGAACAGAGCAAAAAATGGAAGGAAAGCAAGGAGCGGAGTAAGGAGCAGGAAAGCAGGCACAAAAACCCCAAAGAGTGCACTTATTGTAGTGAGCGGAGGGGATATTCTGAAATCCGCGAGAAATCTATCCGGAGTGGATGTAGTTGCTGTAGAGAATCTGAAGGTGAAGGACCTTGCGCCCGGAACACATCCGGGGAGGCTAACCGTATATACGGAAGCTGCACTCAAGAAAATTGGGGAGCTGTGATTAAGATGATATTAAAGGAACCGGTGAAGACCGAAAAAGCGATTGGAAAAATCGAATTCGACAATACGATTACTTTCAAGGTGGAAGAAAAGGCCACAAAGAAACAGATAAAGGACGAAGTGGAAAAGGTCTTCAAAGTGAAAGTGAAATCAGTGAGGACATACCTTGCCCCTCTGGGTGGAAAGAGGGCAGTGATTAGGATTGCGGACAGCCATAAGGCAGAGGACATTTCCTCAAAGCTTAAGATGGCATAGGTGAGTTGAATGGGAAAGAGACTGAAATCACAAAGAAGGGGAAGCGGAACGATGAAGTACCGCTCTCCAAAGAGTAGATTTAATGTAGATCTTAAGTTCAGGACTTATGATGATGTTGAGAAGACGGGAGTAATCAGAGGGCAGGTAGTTGATTTCCTGGATGATCCTGGAAGGAACGCGCTCCTCATGAAAGTAAAATATGATAATAATGAAGATGGATATCTGATTGCACCTGAGGGAATCTGCGTAGGAGATTATGTAGAACTTGGAGTACAGGCAAAGATTGCATTTGGAAATGTGCTTCCTTTGTACAGAATTCCTGAGGGAACTACAATCTACAATGTGGAGAAGACCCCGGGTGATGGAGGAAAATTCATCCGGTCTCCTGGAACATCAGGAACTGTTATTGCAAGAGAAGCAGGCAAGGTTTCAATCAAGCTTCCAAGCAAGAAAACAATTACTATTTCTTCTGAATCAAGGGCACAGGTAGGCATAATTAACGGAGGCGGAATCAAGGAAAGACCTCTTATGAAAGCAGGAACTGCCCACCATAAACACAAAGCAAGAAGCACCCACATCTGGCCAAAGGTCAGGGGTGTAGCAATGAGTGCATACAACCACCCGCATGGAGGTAAACAGCACCACGTAGGTAAACCAACTACTGTGGCTCGCGGAACTCCGCCTGGAGGTAAGGTTGGGCACATCGCCGCTAAGAGAACCGGGAGGAAGGCAAAAGGGTGAATAAATGGTTAAAAAAGAACTTTTCAGAGGCATGGAAGAAAGCCAGGCCAAGGACCTGAGTATGGAGGAATTCCTTCCTCTGATTACCTCAAGGGAAAGGAGGACTATGATAAGGGTCAACCAAAACCCGAGGTTGAAGAAGCTCATTGAAACTGTGAGGAAAGTGAAAAAGGAAAATCCAAAAAAGGTAATCAAGACTCATGTAAGGGAAGCGGTAATTCTCCCTGAATGGATTGGGCTTACCTTCGGGGTTTACAATGGAAAGGAGTTCAAGAACGTAGAGATTAATGTGAAACACCTTGGGAAAAGGCTTGGTGAGTTTGCGCACAGCACCGGAAGGGTTATGCACTCCGGTCCGGGTGTGGGAGCTACCAGAGGTTCAAAATTCGTGCCCCTCAAGTAGGTGATATTATGGCATATACATATAATATTGAAAATGAAGCTGACTTTGCAAAGGCAAGGATTGAAGATGTCAACGCTTCTTACAAAGACCTTACTGAGGTTTGCCATAATATAAGGAGGAGACCGGCAGAGATGGCGGTTGAAATCCTTGAGGATGCAAAAGCAAAGAAGAGGCCGATAAAGTACCGCTCGCACAATACGAGGATGGCTCATAGGAAAGAACTCCAGGGACAAAAAGGCCGCTGGCCTGTGAAATGTGTGGGGATCGTGCTTAAGTGTTTACAGTCTGCGATTGCAAATGCAAGAGAAAAAGGTCTGAGTGAAGATCTTATTGTGATTCATGCTTCTGCGAACAAAAAGTTCTCTCATATGAGATATTCTTCCAAAGGAAGGAGGAACACTTCAAAGCTTGAGACTGCACGTGTTGAGATCGTGTTGAAAGAGAAGGTTGAAAGCAAGAAGAAAAGGATTGCGGAAGAGGCAAAAGCTGCTGAAGATAAGAAAAAGGCGGATGCTGCAAAGAAAGTAGAGGAAGCAAAGAAAGCTGCAGAGAAATCTAAGGTTGAAACAAAAGAAATTAAGCCAGCTCCGGAAAAGGCAGCGGCTGCACCTGCAAAGGCAGCAGAAAAACCAAAGGAAGTTCCTAAGGTGGAAGAGAAGAAAGCTGAGGTTCCAAAACCTGTTGCAAAGCCAGCAGAGAAGCCTAATGAGATTCCAAAGGCGGCTGAAGTTCCGAAGCCTGCGGAAACGCCAAAAGAAGCTCCAAAACCTGAAGTTAAGCCTGCTCCGGAAAAGGAGGATAAACCTCCAGAGAAGAAGGCCGAACCCAAGAAAGAGGAACCCAAAACTGAGGCTCCGAAGACCTCTGAAAAAACTGAGGTGGCATAATGGCAATTGAAGAAAAATTCATAAATAACCCGATTGAAAAGTACAAAGTCATGAAGTTCCTGGAGAACGAGCTTGACCGCGCAGGAGTTGCGAGCATTGAAATCCAGAGGACTCCAATTGTCACAAGGATTGCAATTGAGGTTCTCAATCCAGGAAGGGTGATCGGAAAGAAGGGAAAGACCATTAACATGCTTACTGAAACCCTCAAAAAGAAATTCAAGTTGGACAACCCACAAATCAGCGTGGTTGAAGTGAAAAACCCTACCCTTGAACCCAGCCTTGTAGCGAAAAAGGCTACAAAATACATCGAGATGGGAAAGAAGGTGAGGGCTGTTTTGCACTTCCTCCTTAAAGATATTATGAGGAATGGTGCGCTTGGCGCAGAGATTGTAGCAGCAGGAAAGATTGGCGCAAAGGGCGCAAGAAGCAAGAGCCTCAGGGTTGCTGATGGATACATTCCAAAGGCAGGAGAGCCTGCGAGGCTTGTAAGAGAAGCTCACGTTTCCGCAAACACAAAGTCCGGAATTATCGGAGTGCTTGTGAGGATTGCTCCTCCAGGCACAGTATTTCCAGACAAGCCTGAAAACGCTGTCGTAGAATCCCGAATCAGAGAAGATGAACGGTATGTGAAGACCGAAAGAAGGGAATATAGAGGAAGGAGAGAAGGCGGAGGGGGATACAACCGAAATAGAAGGTATCCTCCACGCAGAGAATACGGAAGTGGTGGCGGAGCGCCAAAGAATGCGAAGCCTGAAGCACCAAAACCTGCGGAAAAGCCAAAGGAAGCTGCAAAACCCTCAGAGAAGGCTCCTGAAAAGGAGAAACCAAAGGAGGCGAAATAGATGGCAGTGTACAGGATTTCAGAGCTCAGGGTACTGAACGAGGCGGAATTGGAAAAGAAGCTTGAAGAACTTAACCTTGCGTTGCTGGAAGAAGGGAATGAGAACCCGAAAAAGAACCGGGAGATAAGGAAGACAATTGCGAGGATACTCACGCTCAAAAATGAAAAGAAAAAAGCATAAAAGAGGTAAATAAATTGGCAGAAATATGTCAGAAATGTGGTATGATAAAGGATCTCTGCGCTTGCGAGATTCTAGATAAGGAAGAAGTAACCAAAATCCGAGTGTACGTTACCAAAGCAAAGTTCAGAAAGCTGGTGACAGTGGTTAAAGGCATCGACAAAAATCGGATATCCGAAGCGGCAAAATCCCTGAAGAATGCCCTTGCATGTGGCGGGAGCGCAAAAGACGGCGCAATCGTGTTGCAGGGGAATCACAAGAGAAAAGTGAAGGACATTCTTGTGAAGATGGGATATCCCGGAGAAAACATCGAAGTTGAGTAGATGAAGCACCTTAACCTCATCGGAGAATTCATCGGAAAAGATCTGGTGGTGGTGGAAAGCTCTGCGAAGAGTTTTCTGGGTGCTAAAGGAAAAATAGTGGATGAAACCAAGAACACCTTCGTAATTGAAGCGCACGGGACCGAGAAAAGGGTCCCGAAAAAAGGGTGCGTTTTCAAGATCGCAGGAGAAAAAGTTCGCGGTGATGAAATAATGTTCAGGGCCGAAGACCGGCCGAGAAAACTCAAGAAAAAAATAAGGTGATGATATGGCTGAAGAAAAAGGCAACAAGCAGAAACGCCCTATTTCCATAAGGGGAGCAAGGCTGGTAGGCAAAGTTGTCAGCGATAAAAGTAAGAAGACCGTCGTGGTCGAAAGGGATGTTACAAAGAAAGTGAGCAAATACAAAAGGATGGCTAGGGGAAGGTCCAGAATACAGGCCCACAACCCTGATGAGATTGGAGCCAAAGTTGGCGACACGGTCAGGATTGGGGAAACCAGGAAAATCAGCAAAACAAAGTCCTGGATTGTAATTGAGATCATCTCGAAGGCTGAAAAGGTGGAAGCATGAAAGGATTGGGCTCGCATATTCCAAAAACACTCATACTTGGAAGCAGGCTGCTCTGCCATGACAACTCGGGCGCAAAGCTCGTGGAAATCATCGGTGTTGTCGGGTACAAAGGTGTGCGCGGAAGGAACCCGAAGGCAGGAGTGGGGGATGTTATTATTGCCGCGGTGAAAAAGGGAAAGCCGGAGATGGTGAAGAAGAAGGTAAAGGCCGTAATCATTAGGCAGAAAAAAGAACTTCGAAGACCAAGTGGATTGCGGGTAAGTTTCGAGGATAACGCATGTGTTCTCGTAAATGATGACATGCTCCCGATTGGAACCGAAATTAAGGGAGTTGTTGCAAAGGAGATTTCAGAAAGGCACCCTAAGGTGGCTGCAATAGCGCCTGGAGTAGTTTGAGGAGATATTCATGAAAAGAAGGAGAGAAAGAAGGAAGATATATTCCGGAAAGAGGCACAAAACGAAGGCATTCCTCAGAGTGCATGTTGCAAAAGAGCTCAAGGAAAGTACAAAACTGAAGAAAAGGTCTGTGCTTGTAAACAAAGGAGACACAGTATCCGTAATGCGCGGGTCGCACAAAGGAAAGAGCGCAAAAGTGCAGAAAGTGAGTCACGCAAAGGGGCTCGTTTACCTTGAAGGGATCACTGCAAGGAATGCAAGAGGAGTAGAGAATATGGCTCCGTTCCAGCCTTCGAATCTCAAGATTACAGCTCTCAAGGAGAGCGCATACAGGAAGAAGTTTATGAAGGGTGAATAAGATGGCGAAGAGAGGAAGAAAAGGTCACACTAAAAGAATCGCAGTGTCAAAGGTAGTCCCAATCCACAATAAGAAAGCAGAGGTTTGGATTGCGAACACAAATCCGGGCCCACATGGAAAAAAGAGGAGCATGCCACTTGTAGTATTGCTTAGGGAAGTGTTTGGGGTTGCTGAGACTTCCAAAGAAGTGAAGATAATTCTAAACGACAGGAAAGTACTCGTAGATGGTGTTGCAAGAATAGACCACAAATTTCCAATAGGGTTCATGGACATTATTTCCATGCCTATGGCTGATGCATATTATAGAGTAGGGGTAAACAGAGGAAAACTTGTTCCTGAGAAGATTGAGAAAGATCAATGTGAGATAAAACTCCTCAAGGTTACGGGAAAGAAAACCGTAAAGGGGAACAAGATCAGCATTTCTTTGCATGATGGAAGAAACCTGCTTGCAGACAATAATGTAAAGGTAGGGGATACTATTGAGTTTGATTTGAAAGAAAAGAAGCTGGCAAAGCTCCACAAATTCGGAAAGGGAGCAAAATGCATAATCACAGATGGTAAACACTCTGGTGCAAACGTGGTTGTGGAGGAGATTTACCCGAATGATGAAGGGAGATCAGCAGAAGCGCTTGTAAGCTCTGGAGAAAACAGCTTCAGAACG
This sequence comes from Microcaldota archaeon, assembly GCA_030613375.1. GTDB lineage: Archaea > Micrarchaeota > Micrarchaeia > Anstonellales > Bilamarchaeaceae > CAIKOA01. Next base: position 12,782 of record JAUWMC010000020.1, on the reverse strand, counting down.
CTTGCAGATTACCTCTTTGTGGTGGGTGAGTAAAATGGCAGAAAAAGAAAACCCAATGAGAGAGATTATGCTTGACAAGGTTACCGTAAACATGGGCATTGGTGAGCCTGGGGAGCCTTTGGAAAAAGCAAAGAACTTGCTTGGGGCACTTTGCGGAACCACGATTATAGAAACAAAGGCAAAGGACAGAAATCCTACATTCAAGCTCAGAAAAGGAATGCCTATTGGGGTAAAAACCACCCTGAGGGGAGAGAAAGCTGCAGAGTTCCTTACAAAGGCGCTTGCAGCAAAAAAGAAGATTCTAAGTGAATCGAACTTTGATAATAGAGGTAATTTTTCATTTGGGATTAAGGAGTACATCGATTTCCCTGGAGCAAAGTATGACCCGACTATCGGGATGATTGGGTTTGATGTTTGTGTAACCCTAAACCGCAGGGGAGCTAGGGTAAAGAAGAGAACTCTCAAAACTTCCAAAGTGGGAAAAAAACATGTCCTTACCAAAGAAGAAGGAATCGAATTCGCAAAGAGCAGGTTTGATGTTATTATGGAGTGATCACATGGCTAAAGTTCCAATGGATGAAAAATATAAGGGAAAAGGAAAGCGAAAATGCAGGATTTGCGGAACCGCGAGAGCAATAATCAGGAAGTACGATCTGTACATCTGCAGAAGATGCTTCAGAGAAGTCGGTGAGTCTATCGGCTTCAGGCAATATTAGGTGATGTTTATGTCAATAGATCTGTTAGGAGACGCGATGAACACGATCAAGACCCACGAAATTGCGGGTGTTGAAGAGTGTACGGTTCGCGCATCAAAGCTAGTGGGAGAAATACTCGAGCTCTTCAAAGAGCAGGGGTATGTTACGAAATACGAGTTCGTAGACAACGGAAAGGGAGGCTACTACAAAGTAGTGCTCGGCGGTTTCATAAACAACTGCGGAGTCATTAAACCCAGGGTCCCCGTACAGAAGGGCGAGTGGGCAAAGGTAGAGCAAAGATACATCCCAGGAGTAGGGGTGGGAATGATTGTAGTTTCCACACCCCAGGGTGTAATCACAAACCAGGAAGCGCAGGAAAAGCAGATTGGCGGAAGACTGCTTGCATTTGTATATTAGTGATATTAACGATGTGATTTGAATGATCGAAGTAAAAATACCTGCAGGTGTGACCGTTGCTGTTGAAGGAGTCAAAGTAACGGCCAGCGGATCCAATGGGTCCGTTGTGAGGGAGTTCAAAGGAACGCTCCTTGACCTCAAGCTCGAAGGCGATACTCTTACAGTAACTGGAAAGGGAAAGGCAATCGAGAACACCGTAAGGGCCCACTTAACCAATATATTCAAAGGTGTAACAGAGGGCTTTACGAGAAAAATGAGGATAAGGTACGCGCACTTTCCGATTAGCGTGGAAGTGAAGGGAAAGGACATTTTCATCAAGAATTTCCTGGGAGAAAGGAAAGCGAGAAAGACCAAAGTGCATGGAAATGCAAAGGTCGAAGTGAAAGGGCAGGAGATAACGATTTCCAGCCCGGACAAGGAAGCAGTGGGCCAAACCGTGGCGAACATTAGGAAAACCACGACAATCAAAGGCTTCGACTGCAGGATATTCCAAGATGGGATTTACCCGGTGAAGGAGTGAGGTGAAGTTCATGGCTGAAAATAAAATTGAAACTAAAAAGGCACCTGCAAAGGCCGCGCCTAAACAGAAGAAGATTTCCCTGAAGAAGAAATCCAAGAAGAAGTTCAATGTGCCAAATACTACCGGATGCAGGAGAATGAAGAGCGTCAAGTCAAGGTGGAGAAAGCAAACTGGGATTGACAACAAGAAGAGGATCAGAAAGGCATTCATGGGAAAGTGCCCACGTGTAGGGAACAAAAATGCAGAAGACGTACGTGGATTGCACCCGCTTGGGCTTCCGGAAATCCTCGTGAACAATGTAAAGGAGCTTGAAGGTGCTGAGAAAGTGCTCGTAAGGATTGCTGCAACAGTAGGCAAGAGAAAAAAGGCTGATATTGTTGCGAAGGCGAAAGAGCTAAATCTCAGGATTCTCAATGAAGGGGTGAAAAAATGACTATTACAGTGAAAAGATTGGCTGCGAGTATTCTGAAAGTGGGGAGAAATAGAATCAGAATAAAGAAGGGGGAAAAGGCACGCGCAATGGAATCACTTACACGAGAAGATGTGCGTGGGCTCATAGATGATGGCGCGGTTTACGGCATCAAGAAGGTCGGACATAGGACCAAACCCGCAAGAAAAAGAAAGGGAATTGGAAAAAGAAAGGGTAAAAAATACTCCAGAAAGGGAAAGAAAGTATCCTGGATGGAGAGAATCCGCTCCCAGAGAAAATATCTTGAGGAACTGCTCAAAAGTGGGGAAGTTCCTGCAGAGTACAAGAGAAAGGTTTACCTTAAGATTAAAGGTGGTTCATTCAAGGGAAAGAAAGCGCTTCTTACTTACTTGAAGGATAATGAAATGTACGTAGAAAAGAAGAAAGCGGAAGTGAAAAAGGTAGAGGAAAAGATGCCTGAACCAAAAAAAGAAACACCCAAAAAAGAGGAACCTAAAAAGGCACCGGCTAAGAAACCGGTGAAGAAAGAGTGATCATATGGCTAAAGCAAAAGGACCTACATATGTTGTCCCGTTCAGGAGAAGGAGATCAAAATCCACAAACTATGCAAAGAGGCTTGCGCTGGTTAAATCAGGAAAGCCGAGGATGGTTGTGAGGAAAAGTAATAAACATGTGCTCGTGCAGATTGTGGAATTCAACCCCTCCGGAGACAAAGTGCTTGTATCTGTTAACTCCAAAAATCTCAAGAAGTTCAAGTGGGCTTCAAGAAGAAATCTGCCAACTGCGTATCTTACGGGATTCTACGCGGGAGTACTTGGGAAAAAAGCAGGAGTGAAAGAGTTTGTGCTGGATATCGGGCTCATGCCTCCTGTAGTAGGGGGATTGCCGTTCGCTGCACAGAAGGGCGCGATAGATGCAGGGCTTGCAAGCCCGCACGGGGAGAAGATCGTAGATGAAGAGAGGGTGAAGGGTGCACATATTGAAGCATTTGCAAACTCGCTTTCCGAAACGGAGTACAAGAAAAGATTTGCTTCATACTTGAAAGAGGGCTTTGACCCGAAAAAGTTCACTTCGCTGTTTGAAAGTGCGAAGGATGCAATGGGAAAGGAGTGATCATATGGCAAGACGGAGAAGAAGGGATGAGAGAGTAAGGATGCTTAATATTGAAATCTGGACCCCGAAAACAGAAATGGGGAGGCAGGTGAAGAATAAAGAGATCACTACGCTTGAAGAGATATTCGACAGAGGAAAGCCAATTCTTGAACCGGAGATAATAGATGCAATTCTTCCGGAACTTGAAGCTGATACGCTTTCCGTGAGCCCAACTCAAAGGGCTACAGACTCTGGAAGGAAGATGAGCTTTAGGGTAATTGTAGTGCTTGGAGATAAGAAAGGCCATGTTGGAATCGGAGTGGGCAAAAACGATGAAGTTAAGCCTGCGATTGATTATGCAATGCTTGATGCAAGGAAACGTATGATTTCCGTAAAAAGTGGATGCGGCTCATGGGAATGCAGATGTGGAAATCCTCATTCTATACCTAGGGAAGTACGGGGTAAGTATGGAAGTACTGTAGTGGTCCTTAAACCTGCTCCAAAAGGCCTTGGGCTTGCAGCGAACTCAATAATTAAGAAGGTTCTTACAATTGCGGGAGTGAACGATGTGTGGAGTTTTACGATGGGCTCAACCTCAAACATTTACAACATGGCAATGGCAACCACTGTCGCTTTGGACTCACTTAATTTGATGAAGCCACAGCCGGGTGATAAAATATGAAGATTGCAATAGTTAGAATCAGGGGAATAAGAAACATTGCCCCAAAAATAAAGCAGACCCTGGACTTTTTGAACATTATGAGGCCGAACAATTGTGTTATTATTGATGACACACCTCAGAATATGGGAATGGTAAAGGTTTGCAAGGACTACATTACGTATGGGCCGATATCTGAAAAGATGCTTTTTGAACTCCTTAGGAAGAGAGGGGAAAAAGGCAGGAGGATGCTTAGGGACGTAATGGAAGAAGAGGAGATAAAGCAGGCTGCACAGAAAATCATGCACAAAGAAAAGGTGAAGAATTTCGTGGATCCTGTATTCAGGCTACACCCCCCCAGGAAGGGCTACAAAACGATTAAAAAGCCGGCACCCGAAGGGGACCTGGGAAAAAGGGAGGACATGGATTCACTCCTAAAGAGAATGATGTAGAGTTGATGCTCATGCCAGGAAGAAAAAGAAAAAAGATTGGACAGATGCGCGGCTCAAGGAGTTGTGGTACAGGAAATGTAAAGAACAAGAGAGGTTCCGGATGTAAAGGAGGAGTAGGAAACGCTGGACTGCACAAACATAAGTGGAGTTGGGTTACTGCAAACGATCCGGACAGGTATGGAAGAGAAGGCTTGAAGAGAAGGAGGCCTCAGGGTAAAGTAATGAACCTGTATGAGATTAATTCCCTCGTAGAAGAGGGAAAGAAAGAGATGACATTCAAAGGGAAGGTGCTTGCGACCGGAAGGATTAGGCATCCAGTTACAATAAAAGCGCTTTCCTGGAGCGCCAGAGCCGAAGAAAAGATAAAGGCGGCAGGTGGAAGCATTTCCAAAATAGAGTGACATTATGGGAGCAATTCTTGATATTGGCCACAGGATGGCAAAGTTTCTTCCTGAGATTAAACCGCCGGTGAGGCCACCGGACGTAAAGGAGAGGTTTATGTGGACAGGGATAGCCCTGTTTACCTTCTTCTTAATGTACAACGTTATTGCATTCGGTGCACAGGATACAGGAAACCAGTTTGACTTCCTGCAGATGATTACGGCATCAAAACTCGGAAGTCTTCTTACTACCAGTATTGGACCAATTGTATTGGCCAGCATTTTTCTTCAGTTGTTTTCAGGCGCAGGAATTATTGATTTGAATCCGCGCGACCCAAAAGAGAAAGTTAAGTTCCAGGAATTGCAGAAGGTTCTTGCTATTATTATTGCTCTTGTAGAAGCCACAATTTTCGTAATGACAGGGAGGGTATTGCTAGCGGAGGGGCTTGCCCCAGAGATTGCAATGCCTTTGGTTATACTTCAGATTGCACTGGGTTCAGTTATTGTATTGTACCTGGATGAAGTTGTAACCAAATACGGAATTGGAAGCGGAATCAGCCTGTTCATTGCAGCGGGTGTTTCATTTTCGATTATTGGAGGGGCCGTAGGGATCATATTTGGTGAAACTGGGGTGCTTGGAGCGATTGCAGGAGGAGGAGCAGAAGCTATTCCAAGTGCACTCATTATCCTGGCTCCGATACTAGTGACTGCTGTTGTGTGGTATGCGGTATCGTACGGAGAAGGGATGAAGGTGGAAATTCCGCTTGCGTACCAGCGGGCGCGAGGGATGAGTCCTAAACTTCCTTTGAACCTGTTTTACCTTTCAAATATCCCGGTTATTTTCGCGAGTGCGTTACTTATGAACGTACAACTATTTGCGGTTGGGCTTGGAGGCATAGACATAGATATAGGCGGGTTCAACATAATCGAAGCGTTAGGATACGTAGATGCAAACAACCAGCTTACAGATGGTTTCCTTTACTTGATTACTCCGATATATGGAGGAGGACAGAGCACTATTGCGCATATTAATTTCATAATGAACGGGGTTACACCGATCTTTGGGATACCAGAATGGATACATGCTATAATTTATGTGCTATTTCTTGCATTCGTATCGGTGCTGTTCGGTAGATTCTGGGCAGAAACCTCAAACATGGACACAAAGGGAATGACTGACCAGCTTATCCAATCAGGAATGCAGATTCCTGGGTGGAGAACGGATAGGAGAATGCTGGAGAAGATACTGGATAAATACATCCCGCCGTTGATATTTTTAGGTTCATTCCTGGTTGGTTTGCTTGCAGGGCTTGCAGACCTTACAGGTGCGCTTGGTACAGGGACAGGTATCTTGCTTACTGTAAGTATATTCTACAGGACTTACCAGCAAATGGAAAGGCAGAAGATGCTGGAAAACGCTCCGTTCCTTAGCGGGATTTTGGGTAAGTAGGTGAAAAGATGATAATCGTGATGGGGCTTCCCGGAGCAGGGAAGAGTACTGTAATGAAAGGCGTTTCGGCTGATGTAAAGATGCTGAACTACGGTACCCTCATGTTTGAGATTGCGAAAGAAAAGTTCGGGATTTCGAATAGAGATGAGATAAGGAAATTACTGGTGAGTCAACAGAAGGAAGTGCAGGCTGCTGTTGCGGAAAAGCTTGCTTCTGAAGAGGGAAAAGTAGTGTTGGACACACATTGTTCAATCAAAACCTCTAAAGGGTATTTGCCCGGACTTCCTTTTGAACTGCTTTCAAAAGTGAATGTAGAATCTCTTGTGCTCATCACCGCAAAGCCTGAAGAGGTATTTGCGAGGAGGGGAAATGACCCTACACGCAAAAGAACGGATGATGTTACGCTTGAAGATGTGCAAGAGCATGATAATATGAATAGGGCGCTCCTGGCTGCATATGCAGCTCATAGGGGTTGTCCTGCAAAGATAATCTACAATGCGCAGGGAAAAGTTGAAGAAGCATCTGCGCAGTTGCAGAAGATTTTGGAGTGATACTGATGATTCCGATAGAGCTTTACTTTTGGTTTGTTACCATTTGCGCGCTTATCTATTCAGGCATAAGCCAGTTTGTGCGCGGGAAATTAGTGAACATGGACAGAATGAAGGAACTCCAGAAAGAGTTGAACAAACTGAATAAGGAGTATATTAGTGCGATGAAAAAACAAAATACTCCAAAGATGGATGAGATAAAGGCAAAGCAGGACAAGATTATGCCTGAGTTCAATGGAATGATGGGCGGACAACTCAAGGTCATGCTTGTAATCATTGTAATCTTCATGAGTTTCATGTGGATGCTCGGAACAATTGACCCATTTTTAGGGGACGATATGGTTGTTGAGCTTTCAAATCAGGGGGATAAATGGTGCGGAGAAATTCCACTATCCGGAGGGGAAGTTGGACCTTGGTATGTAGATGTGAAAGCGTTTGAGGGAGATTCTCAAACTGCTGAAAACGGAACGATACTTTACCATGGAGTTGAAGGTTCGAGTTATCTGCCTTCAGGCACGATTAACGGCGCGCAGATGAATGTTTTTGCAGACCTGGACTCTTATGAACAAAATGGTGATGCTGTTGTGTGTGCGATGCCTCCTGAATATAGCACCAGCGTAATTGCTACTGCAAACGGTGGAACCTGGTTCCACATAAAACTTCCATTCGAAATACCCATCTTCAACACAAGAACGCTTAATGGTGCGAACATCTGGTTCATACTTGTAGCGATTGTGGGAGGGATTGGGATGACCAGAGTAAAGAAAATAATTATGAAAAAATAGGTGATGTTATGCCAAACCCAAGAAACAGATCAACTTCAATAAGGAAGATTAAGAGAAGGGTCCCCTCAGGAAAGAGCAGGGACTATTATGAAAGAAGAAAGGGCGGGAAAAGGGCATCCTGTGCAATCTGCAAAGCAAAATTGCTTGGTGTGCAGAGAACTGGTGCAAAAAGCGAAAAGACTCCGGAAAGGAAGTTCGGAGGGCACCTGTGCCCAAAGTGCCAATCTAAGGTAGTTGTTAACGCTTCCCGTGTAAAGGAAAAGGCAAAAAGCATTGAAGATGTAGATATTATCTACAGAAAATATGTTGAGGGGATCCTGAAATGATTATAGCCGTTGCCGGGCTTGCAGGAAGCGGAAAAAATACCTTTGGAAAAGTAATGGCTGAGAAATTGGGGTACCATGTTGTGTGCCCTACCTTTAAGGACCTTGCAAAGAAAGAAGGCGTTCCGCTTATGGAGTTCCAGAAAAAAGCAAGGGAAAATCACAACATAGACAAAAAGTTTGATGAGATGCTAAAGCATGAGGCATCAAAAGGTGAATGTGTTGTAACTACGTGGCTTGGGCCATGGATGGTAGATGCAGACTTAAGGATTTGGATTGATGCCCCAGAAGAAGTGCGTGTGAAAAGGCTTGCAAAAAGGGATGGAATTTCCATAGAGGATGCTGAGAAACACGTAAAGGAAAGAGATGCGGACAACAGGGAAAGGTACATGAAGATTTACAATATTGATATATTGAACCATGAGAAGTTTGACCTTAAACTAAGTTCCGCGGAGAATACTCCTGAAGAGCTTGTTGATATTGCAATTCGGGCTTTGAAAGAGAAAGGATTATTGGGTGAGATTTATGGCAGCAATTGAAGAAGGAAGGATTTGCGTTAAGAAAATGGGCAAGGATTCAGGGGAAGAAGTTACAATCACTAAAGTGATTGACAAGAATTTTGTAATGATCAAGGATGCTAAAGGAAAAGAGAGCAGAGTAAGCATAAGGCACCTTGAACCTACTTCTCGCAAGGAGTAAATTCATGGATGTGCCGGAACTCCTGGACTCAGGGGTTGTGGTATTGGACAAGCCCTGCGGCCCCGTGAGCCATGAGGTTACTTCTTGGGTTAAAAAATTTCTTGAAGTTCCTAAAGCTGGGCATGCGGGAACTTTGGATCCGGATGTTTCAGGGGTTTTGCCTGTGGCTCTTGGTCGTGCTACTAAATTATTGAAGTATATTGCCAGTAAGCGTAAAACTTACGTAGGGATATGCAAATTCAAGAAAGAGCTTAAGCCGGATATGATTGAGGATGTTTTTGCTAAGTTTCGCGGAGAGATTGAGCAGACTCCTCCTCTTATTTCTGCGGTTAAGAAAGTGAAAAGGAAAAGATTTGTGCACTCTTTAGAGATTCTGGAGATTAGGGGAAAAAGAGTACTCTTTAGGGCTACTGTAGAGGCTGGGACATATATCCGGACTCTTTGTGAAGATATTGGGAAAACAGCTGGGACTGAGGCGTTTATGGAAGAGTTGCGTAGAACTGCTGTAGGTCGGATTAGAGAGGATTCTACACATACTATGCAGGTTCTTGTAGATGCGTATTGGCTTTGGAAGGAAAAGGGGGATGATTCGCTTCTTAGGAAGTGTATTGTGCCTGTAGATACTTTAATTGAGTTTAGGAGGGTATATGTACTGGACAATGCTGCTGAGAGTTTAGCTAAAGGGGCACAGCTTATGGCTCCGGGAATTACTGTGGCTGAGCCTTTGGTTAAGAAAGGAGATAATGTTTCGATTTATACTGAAGGTGGAATTTTTGTGGGTGTGGGGATTGCGCTTTTTGATGGGCCTGAAATGAATGAGAAAAAGAGTGGGAAGGTTGTGAAGAGCGAAAGGATTCACTTTAAGGCTAAAGAATAAAAAGAAATGGGATATGAATAACTACACACTTTTTGCGGAGATGGCAGAATCTGGTTATCGCGCACGCCTGGAAAGCGTGTGCCTTTACGGGCTTGGGAGTTCAAATCTCCCTCTCCGCGTCAACTTTTATGACCGTTTTACTTCGTGTACAAAATTTGATAAAAACACCGTCTTATGTTACATCTTTACTCTTCAAAATAACGGATTTCTGAAATGTCCACTGCATCAGAATCAGTTGAGATTTTCCAGTCATTTTTGAGGTTTTCACGAAGTACTGGATGTGAGTTGAGAACCATGAATTCGAGTTCTTCGGGTGTATATGCGTTGAGATTAATGTTGCGATCTTTGAGCCTTTGCGCGATGTTTTCGATTGGGGCATCGGTAGCAAGCCCATAGCTTTCTATTATGAAGAAAGTCTGGATGAAGTTTGCGTAAGGTGCTGTGTTTTCGAAAATGGAGTTGAGGGTTGCGTTTACACGGCCGCTTACCATGGGCTCGTAAACAGGGGAACCAGTTTGTACGGAAAGCACTCCGTTTTCAGTCATTTTGGATTTTACGGATTCGTAGAATTCTTTTGTGAAAAGGAATTTGCTTGGGCCTTCAGGGTCAGTGAGGTCCATGATTACCACATCGAATTTTTCCTGGGTTTTCTCGACGTATTTTCGGCCGTCTCCGATTTGGATTTCAAGGCGCGGGTCGTTGAATGCGCCTTTGGAAACTGTGGGAAAATATTCTTTTGAGATTTCGATTACTGCGGAATCTAGCTCTGCGAGAACTACCTTGTCTACTGGATGTTTCAGGACTTCGCGGATTACACCTCCATCTCCGCCTCCAATTACAAGAACTTTCTTGGGGTTGGGATGGATTGCCATGGGAGGATGAACTATTGCTTCATGATAGAGCATTTCATCTTTTGTTGCAAATTGGGTAACCCAATATTCTCCATCTCCGATTAGCATTACGCGGCCAAGAGTGGGAGTATCAAAAACAGCAATTTCCTGAAATTTGGTTTTTTTCTTGGTGATGAGTTTTCCCTTGAGCTGGACAAGAGCAGTTGGGTTAATGGAGTAAACGATTTTGTCCTCGCTCAATAATATCACCTCATTACTTTGTGGGCATCGAATTTTGTGGGCTTGAACTTTCTTTTCAGGGCTTCAAAAGCCTTGTCTGCATTTGCCGGGTCTCCGCAGGTAAAGATGTCTACTGCCGCAGAGCCGTTTTGTTCAGGCCAGGTATGAATGCTGATGTGTGATTCAGCAAGAAGAATAACGGATGTAACTCCATAGGGTTCAAACTGATGATGGTTTTCAGCCAGTTTGGTAAGATTAGTCTCAGAAACTACTTCGTTTAGGAGTTTTGCAACTACATCAGCACGTTCCAGAAGATCCGGAGGGCATCCATACATGTTTACAAGTAAATGTGTTCCCATGCTCACCCTCATCACCTTCCTCCGAATCAGAATCCATGAACTTTAGAAATGAGGGGAAAAGGATTTAAACGTGCTGAAAAAGTTTGGATTTTCAGACGTTGGATTTAGAGGAGCTCTGGGAGCAAAAAGAACTTTATGCGCCAGTTTCCCTCGGTATTTTCCAGGCATAATGGAGAGGAGTAGTGGGAAATGTGGATTGGGGGCTCTTGGGAGCCTGTAAGAAGAAGGGCTGCGAGCTTTTCCATGTGTGGGAGATGTCCTACGAAAAGATAGCTGCTGGTTTCTTTTAGTGTTTTGAGTTTTTCTTGTATTATGGTTGGATCGTCCATGGGTTTGAGGCCTTCAATTTCTTCAGTATCTGCTTTGAGAACAGAGGAGAAAAGGTCGGCGCTCTGCCTAGCGCGGAGTTTATGGGAGTGAAAAATGTTTGTGGGTGCAACTTGGAGAGCTTTGAGTTTTTTGGCGATTGCTTTTGTTTCTTTTATTCCTAGTTTGGAGAGAGGCCTGTCTGGATCTTCTTCTTCGGGCTTTGCATCCCCGTGCTGTACTAAATATATCTGCATAATTGGAATTGGAAGGCAAGATTATTAGGGGTATGTTATCTCGGAAGGGTCGTCACTATGTTTAAAAAGGTTACTATAAACTAATAGACCCTACGCATATCCTATGTGAATAAAGTCAATTTTTAGTCAAGAGCATTGGGTTTGCGTGCAGAGCTTTAGGGCGGATAAAAAAATAACGTGAAGAAAGGTGGCTCTACCTCGTAAAGGACTTCCGCGCACCTTGAACTATTGGTGAATACATGGCAAAGGCTAAGAAAAAGGATAAGAAAGTCAGTAAGAAGAAAGAAGCTGCTAAAGATAAAGAAATAACAGCTGACGCTCCAAAGAAACCTGTAAAGAAAAAAGCGATAGCTAAGGAAGATGAAGACCTTAGAGGAATTATCAGGCTTGCAGGAAAGGATGTAAGCGGGTACATTAACCTCAAGAGAGCACTTCTCAGAGTTAAGGGAATCGGGCAGAGTACTAGGGGACTGGTTGCAGATATTATCTCAAAGGAGCTCAAGATTTCGCCTACTGTGAAAGTTGGTTCTTTTGATGATGCACAGATTGAGAAGATTGATGCTATTCTTGCAAATATTCAGAATTATGATGTGCCTTCATACCTTTTGAACAGGCGTATGTCTCGGGATACTGGGAAAAATGAGCACGTTATCATGAACGACCTGGTGTTTTCAGAGAGGCAGGATATTGAGAATGAGAAAAAGCTCTATACCTGGAAAGGATACAGACATCACTATGGTCAGAAAGTGCGCGGGCAGAGAACCAGGAACACCGGAAGGAAAGGAATGTCCCTTGGTGTGATAAGGAAGGCTATGCAGCCCGGACAAGCAGCTGGAAAGAAGGATGAAAAGAAGAAGAAATAGGTGAATGATTATGGGAGACCCAAGAAAGTTCAGCAACAAATACGAGCACCCTAAAAGGCTCTGGGACGTTGACAGGATTAAAGAAGAGAAAGGACTTAAGCGCGAATATGGCCTCAAGACCATGAGGGAGCTTTGGGTAATGAACCAAGAGCTCAAGAAAATGAGGCGTGAAGCGCGAAGGCTTCTTTCAGTTACCCAAGAAGAGAGGGAAAGAGACCTGCCTAAGCTTATGAACAAGCTAGCGAGGCTTGGAATTTTGAGTGTGGACTCAAAACTAGAGCAGGTGCTTTCACTTAGTGTAAGGGACGTGCTTGAGAGGAGACTTCAGACCAGGGTGCTTAAGCGCGGGCTTGCAAAAACTGCAAAACAAGCAAGGCAGCTTATTACCCACGGGTTCATTTCAGTAAAGGAAAGGAAGGTTGATTCTCCAAGCTACCTTGTTCCTGTTTCTGAAGATGATTCTATTAACTATTACAAGGAGATAGACCTTAAGGTGCCTGAGCCGGAAGAAGAAGAGCCTGCTAAAAAGGAAGAATCTAAGGCTGAAGGGGAAGAAAAGAAGGAAGAGAAGCCTGTTGAGGAACCTAAAGAGGCTCCAAAG
>JAUWMC010000007.1 GCA_030613375.1 Microcaldota archaeon | reverse complement strand
CTTCAGGCCCCCATACTCAAATTCCCCCTCTTTCTTCAGGAAGTGACAATCGAAGGTAACGAGTTTATCTACCCCCTCTTTCTTCAGCAGTTCGCACAGAATCTCCGCACTCTTTACCTCCCCTTCTTTGAACAGTTTATCTTGCCTGGAATAAGGCAAATAGGGAACAACAAGCGTAATACTTTTTGGTTTATGCTCCCTAAGCGCACGCAGTACGAGAATCGTCTGGAAAATCGCGGAATCTTGTTCAGGGTAGAGTCGGTTAAACACAACGACGTCCTTCCCTTCAACCTCTTTCGCAGAGGGTACCCTCACATAGCTATCCCCATCCGGGAAATTTTTTATCTCCACGTTTGGCTCGTACACATCTGAAAAAGAGGGGCAGACAATCTTCATACTATAAAAAAGGAAAGAAATAGTTATAAAAGGCACTATTTGTGCCTTTTTATGTTTAAACAAGTTCAGATGCCCTAAATTTCCTTTCACAGTACCCGCATCTGTACTCTTCTCCATCAAGCGCAAACCTGCTTGGCACGCTCTGGTGATTGGAGATGCACTTCGGATTCGGGCATGTTCCCACACCTTCCATCTTTTCCGGAAGCTCTGCCATCTTTTTCTTCACAACCTTCCCATCTTGGATATGGTTTACGGTTGCATGCGGGGAAATAAGCGCAATCGCATCGGTTTTCTCCTCGGATACAAGAATCCCCTCGATCTTTACGATGTCCTTTTTTCCGCTCTTTTTGCTTATCACATTCATCACAAGCGCAACCCTGTGCGGATAATTCTTATCTATTCCCAACAAGTCCATTACGCGGATTCCCATTCCCTGCTGGATATGGTCCACCACAGTACCCTGATCGAGTGTATCAACAGTTATTGCCATCTCATTCACCCCTTAAGCATTTTCTTCATAATAGCCATCCTCATCGGGATTCCGTTCTTTGCCTGCTCAAAATATTTTGCATATTTGCTCTTGTCTACTTCTGGAGGTATTTCATCAATCTTTGGAAGAGGATGCAAAATAATCATATCCTCTTTCACACCTTGCAGGTATTCGGGCTTGATTGTGAATTTCTTCTTCACGCTCATTGCTTCATACTTATCTTCGAATCTCTCCTCCTGAATCCTGCACACATACACTACATCCGCTCCTTTGAAGTCAATTATATCTGTTTCCTCAACATTCGCTTCGAACTTCTCCTTCACATCCGCAATCGCATCCCGCGCCATCTCAAGTCCTGCAGGAGCAACAAGCTTTACCTTAGCTCCAAACATCGCCAGCCCATAAAGCAAAGAGCGCATGGTGCGCGCGTGCTTAAGGTCTCCAACTAAGTGCACATTCAAAGCACCAATATCTCCTTTCATTTTTTTGAGTGTATAAAGATCCAGAAGGGTCTGAGATGGATGCTGATTTCCCCCATCCCCTCCGTTCGCAACAGGAGAATCCGCAAATTCCGCAGCAACCCTTGCGCTTCCTTCAAGAGGATGTCTTATTACAATAATATCTGCATACCCGTCTATGGTTTTGATTGTATCTTCAAAGCTCTCCCCCTTCTTCAAAGAGGACGTCTCCCCTACAAAATCAATAATCTTCAACCCAAGCCTTTCCGCAGCACTCTGGAAGGAAAGCTTAGTTCTTGTAGATGGCTCAAAAAACATCGTTGCCACAATCCCATCCAGCTTTTCCACGTTTCCGGATTCAAGCTGTTTATCCATCTCTTCCGCTCTCGCGAAATAGTCCTCGACCTCTTCTTTTTTGAGGTCCCTGAACGATATTAAGTCCATAATCCCACCTTTCAGGGTTTAGGCAGAAATACCCATTTAAATCCCCCCTACGCGCGCATAGATAAGGTATTTATTCTATTCCGTGCATGATATAATTTTCTTCTAATAATCGGTGGGTGATAACATAAAATTAGTATTTGAGGGGCAAGATGGATGTGGAAAAGATACTCAGATTGCCCTCCTTAAAGATAAGATAGATTTCACGCACTTCAAATATCCAACTCCGGAATTCCCCTCAATCCGTGAATACCTGGAAAAGAAGCGTTCAATAGAACCCAAATCCCTTTTCCTCCTGTTTCTTGCAGATATTGCAAATGAGCAGGAAAAGCTTGCAGATACACTTGAAACCTGCATAATCGACCGATACGTATTCTCCACAATTGCATATGATAAACACTTTCCATATGGACAGGCCAAGGATCTAGTTTCTGATATAAATTTTGTGCGTCCAGATACCGTAATCCTCTTGGATCTGCCCCCAGAAGTTGCACACGAACGAAAAATAAAGCAAAAGAAAAAGGAAGGGAAATCTCCTGACAGGTACGATGAGGATATTGAATACCTCAAGCACGTACGCGAGCGTTTTCTCACTTTAAAAGAAGATTCATTTCTCTGCCCCAACTGGGTTGTGCTCGACGCCACAAAATCTCCTGAAGAGCTGCATAAAGAAATCCTTAAGCTTCTCAAAGAATAAAGCGTTCTTTGGCATTTATATGTATTTATTAAATTATCCCAGCCTACCTTTTCCCATGAGATGGCTTTTGAGATCAAAAATCCACAAAGCGACAGTTACAGATGCAAATGTGGAATATATTGGCAGCATTGCAATAGATGAAGATTTAATGGAAAGAGTTGGCTTGTGGCTAGGAGAAAAGGTTCTGGTCGTGGACACTACTAATGGCGCCAGGTTAGAAACTTATGTTATGATGGGGGAGCGAGGTTCTGGTACCATCTGCATGAACGGAGCTTCCGCCCATCTAATAAATCCTGGAGACGAAATCAGTATCATGGGATTTGAGCTGACGGATAGACCCATAACTCCCAAGAATATCTTGGTGAACAAGAGGAACAAATTCGTACGGAATTTGTGAGATGCTGAACGTGAGATTTATATATACTACTCCTCTAAAACTTCTAACTACTTTCATATTAGCTCCCGTAGTCTAGCCCGGTCAAGGACACTGGACTTTCACTCCGGCAGCCCGGGTTCGAATCCCGGCGGGAGCAAACTTATTTTTAATCTTCCTGCAGAAAGTAATGCAGGAGAGATCATATGTCTGAAGCAAAATACAAACTCAATAGCTCAGCCTGGAAGGCACTCAAGATAGATCTAGCTACTATGGACCCACCGATAAAGTCTAGTTCTTACAATGTTGAGTCCAGCGGATTTTTCAGCACTACGTATGAGGTAACCACTAGTAATGAAAAAATGAAGCAGCTAATTCAGAATCATGAGCACAAACTGCTTGCAGGAGATCCCTATAGCAGCAAAATAAAAATACCTGAAAAAAAGGATAAATTATTCAAAATGGACATGGGCCTGATTGTTGTTTCTGACCTGCGTCAGGATTTGAAGAAAGCAGGATACTGGGAAGACGAGGATTATGTTTTTGCCAAATCAAACGGAGAAGCAGTAAGCCCATTCATACACGATACTGATAATGAACAAAATCAGGTTGATCGGATTATTGTGAAAAACCCCAAGTTGAGGGAACTTCTTGAGCAGCCAGGAAATAGCGCACGCTTTTCCCCCCAGCGTACTGCACAGCTAGAGCTCCAGCAGAAAGAAAGGAAAAAAGCAAAACGGGTTTAGCTCAATCCTTTTTCATTTTCTTTTTTACCAGGCCCCAAATGGGAACAAGTACGTAAACAACATTGCTCCAATCAGGAATTACGAAGCTCAATCCCATTCCAATTAGAGTAACAAATATGAACATCCGTGTAACGTCCATCCCACGTTTGAATGATTCATGCTCAAACCGGTCTGCATCAACAAGGGCCCTGTGGTTGTCCACATGCCTCATTTGGAGGTAGGTGAATCCGAGTATTGCCAGAATATTCATGTGGAAGAATATCTCGGATGCAGTAGTGTCACTGTAGCTTCCAATCAATTCAGTAGAAAAGGGTATAAGTACAACGAACATCAGCCCGAGAAGTGTAAGCCAGATATACCTGTCATCCGTTCTCCCTACATGCTTGTATTGCTTATTGTGCGCGAGCCAGAAGAATCCTAGGATAAGGAAACTTAACCCGTAATCAAAGAAGGTGGGCCACATGCCCAAAAGCGAGGATTCAACAACCTCGGAAGCAGCCGAAGCTATTATAGTTGGAGCCTGGATTTCCAGGATAAGAAGTGTCATTGCAATTGCAAATGTCCCGTCCACAAGTGCAGCAAGCCTGTTCCTGCTTAGGTACTTCATTGAAGTTGACTGTGCAGGTTTCACTTGAGGTTTTTCTTCCTTCTTCTTGGCCATTATTCCCTCTCCATCCCAAGGAGCATAATCTGCGCTAAAAGTGCCTCAATTTGTATGTGCTCGTTAGCTCCCTCCACAAGCCTGAAATCGTATTCCCCAATTTTGTCCACGAGCACAACCTTCTTTTTCTCAGGAATCTCAAGATTAACTACTTCCCTGTAAATCTGGCGGATAATGTCCGAGCCAGAAAGCCCGTACTGCGTACTCAGATCCAGGAGCATTTTCCTTGCATCCAGGAATTTTCCTCCATATGCAGCATCTACCATTTCCCGTATCTCCTTTGGGCGTGCACGGGAGGAAATTTTGTAAATAGTATCTTCAGTAATTGTTTTTGAGTGGATTGCTGCTCCCTGAAGTGCATTAATCGCCTTTCTCATATCTCCCTGAGAAACATAAGTAATCGCCTCCTCAGCCTTTTCATCAACCTTGAGCCCTTCCTTGTTCGCAACATGCTTAATCATTTTATGCACTTGCACATCAGTAAGCGGAAGAAAACGGAAAACCGCACATCTACTCTGCACAGGCTCAATAATTTTAGATGAATAATTGCAGGAAAGTACAAACCTGGTTACTGGAGAATATATCTCCATGGTTCTCCTAAGCGCATGCTGAGCATCAGGGGTAAGTGCATCTGCTTCATCCAAAAATATAAGCTTGAATGGAACATTCTCGCCCATGGAAACGCTTCTTGCAAAGTCCTTAATTTTCCCTCGCACTACGTTGATTCCCCTTTCATCGGATGCATTGAGCTCAAGCAGGTTTCCTTCAAGATTTTTTCCGTACAAATCATGGGCCATTGCAAGGGTTGCAGTAGTCTTCCCGATTCCGGGAGGGCCTGCAAAAAGCATGTTCGGCATGTTCTTTGCCTTTACAAATGCACTCAGAGATTTCACTGTCTCGTCCTGCCCCATAACTTCTGATAATGATTTAGGCCTGTACTTTTCTGTCCAGGGAAGAAAGTCTGTTTCCATAAATGCCACCCATCTGTATGTGGCTTTAGATAATTAAGCATATAAATATTCTCTATGTATTTCCTATAGAAAGTGGTGAACATGGAAAGGGTAAAAACAGGAATTGCAGGCATGGATGAAGTTCTCAATGGCGGAATCCCGCTCCACAGGCACATTGCGCTGAACGGAGGCCCGGGTGCAGGCAAGACATCATTTTCATTTGAATACATTTACAGGGGAGCCCAAATGGGCGAGAACGGAGTATATATCACCTTAGAGGAAACCCCTGAAGACATAATCGAGAACATGAGCGCAACCTTTACAGGATTTACGGACATGGCAGATCTTATTTCCTCAAAGAAGATGGAAATAATCAAGCCGGACAAGTTCAGGCTAGAAGACATTGCAGAATTGCTTGAGGAGAGGATTGCAAACAACGACATAAAAAGGGCGGTAATAGACTCCTCAACCATGGTCCGCCTCGCGTTCAAAGACGAATCCGAATACAGGCAGACAATGTTTGAGTTCTTCTCGCTCCTTAGGAATCTGGACATCACCGCAATAATGACTGTGGAAGCTGCGAACCAGGATCTTGCAACCTCTAAATTTGATATCGAGCACTTCGTATTGGATGGAATAATCAACCTCTACAACCTTGGGAAGGCAGAGCAGAGGGTAAAAGCGGTGGAAGTGTATAAGATGAGGGGAACAGATCACAAGAGAGAGAAGATACCCTTCAAGATCACCCCGAATGGAATAAAAGTGTTCGTAGGAGAGAAAGTATTCTGAGACTTTCTTTTTTATTTCTTCCTATTCTTTATTCTAGTCTTATTTAACAGGTGTTTTGGTAATGTATGATCACAAGGCAATCGAGAAGGAAATTCTTGAGTTCTGGGAAAAGAACGGGATATACGAAAAGGTAAAGGCTTCACGCAAGAAGGGCGAGCACTATTACTTTTGCGATGGGCCTCCTTATGCAACAGGGCAGATACACCCAGGAACAGGCTGGAATAAATGCGCAAAGGACACAATCTGCAGATTCTGGAGGGGCAGGGGATATAATGTAAGGATCCAGCCAGGATTCGATACCCACGGCCTCCCAATTGAAGTTAAGGTGGAGAAGGAGCTCAAAATCAAGAATAAGCAGGAAATCGAAACATATGGAATAGGAAAGTTCATAGATGAATGCAAGGAGTTCGCTGTAAAATACATTGGCGTAATGAGCGGGCAGTTCAAAAGTTTTGGGGTCTGGATGGACTGGGATAATCCATACATAACTTACAAGGACGATTATATTGAATCTTCCTGGGGAACAATTGCAAAAGCTCATGATCAAGGACTTCTTACTGAGGGTGTTTATGTACTTCCTTACTGCCACAGGTGCGAAACTACGATGGCAAATTATGAGCTGGAGTACGGGGAGGAAACAGATCCCAGCATATTCGTGAAGTTTCGTATAAAGGATCGCGATAATGAGTTCTTCATAATCTGGACAACAACTCCTTGGACACTCACTGCAAACATGGCAGTAATGGTACACCCAAACCTTCCATATGTGCGCGTAAAAGTTGACGATGAAGTATGGATTGTTGCGAAAGATCGCCTGGATTACGTTCTTGAGCTAACCGAAAAAACAGGAACTGTGCTCGAGGAATTCATTGGGAAGAAGCTTGAGAAGGTTGAGTATGAGCACCCGTTTCAGGACAAAATCAAAAAGGAGGCAAACCGCAGGGTCGTTTTCAGTGATGAGTTTGTTACGCTTGAAGAAGGTACAGGACTTGTGCATTGTGCACCAGGCCACGGTCCAGAAGATTTCATAATCGGAAAAAGGTTCGGGATAGAGCCTTTTTGTCCTGTGGATCTCCAGGGAAAATACACTAAGGAAGCAGGCGAGCTCAAAGGAAAGAACGTGCGTGCCGCAAACCCGAAAATAATTGAGATTCTAAAGGAGGTAGGGCTTCTTTTGCACGAATCAAGAATAAAGCATAGGTACCCTCATTGCTGGAGGTGCAAGAACCCACTTATCTTCCTTACAACCAAGCAGTGGTTCATCGAGGTTTCAAAACTCAAGGATCAAATGCAGGAGCAAATTGAGCAGACTGCATGGCATCCTGAATTTGCAAGGAACAGGTTCAAGGACTTTGTGCGCGATGCCCCAAATTGGTGCATTTCCAGGCAGAGGTATTGGGGAATTCCGCTTCCAATTTGGAGGTGTACTTCCGAATCCTGTGATGGAATAAAGGTTATTTCAGACCGGAAAGAGCTGGGGGAGATAAAGGAGCTCCACCGCCCGTACATAGATGAGAAAACCTTCAAATGCAAAAAGTGCGGAGAGGAGATGCGCAGGGTCCCGGACGTTCTGGATGTATGGTTTGATTCTGGAAACGCAGTTTGGGCCTCCTTGAGCAAGAAGGAAAAGGAAATTTATGGACAAACTGATTGTATACTTGAAGGGCAGGACCAGATAAGAGGATGGTTTTATTCCCTTCTTGGTTCGGGCATAGTAAAGGACGGAAAATGTCCATACAAAAGAGTGATTATGCACGGATTCTTCGTGGACGAGAAGGGAGAGAAGATGAGTAAGTCCGTGGGGAATTTCGTTCCTGTCGAAGATATCCTGGAAAAATACGGGGCAGATTCATTTAGGCTTTGGGGCCTTTCTAATACAATCTGGGACGAGCAGAAATTCAACTGGATTTCCCTAAAGGAGTCCCATGGGGTGCTGGACGTGCTCTTCAACATGTATAATTATCTCACGCGCTTTTACCCTAAGGAAAAGATAAAGGAAGCAGAGCTTGAAGTGGAAGACAGATGGCTTCTTTCGAGGCTTAACAACACAAGAAAGGAATTCAATGCTGCGTTTGAGCGATATGAACTGAATAATGCGACCAAGGTGCTCAAAAACTTTCTGGTTGAGGACTTGAGCAAGTTTTACATGAAGATTGCAAAGAATCGTATATCCAAGGGCACAGGAGATGGCGCGCTCTTCGTAGTGTACGCATCCGTGCTCGGGGTTTTGAAGATGCTTTCAGTAATTTCTCCATTCATACCTGAATTCATATACCAGAAGTTCTACAGGACTCATGAGGGGGAGGAATCAATCTCCCTTTATCCACTTGCTGAAATGCGCGAAGGAGAAATCGACCCTGCGCTCGAAAAGGACTTTGAACATATGAAGGAGCTTCTTCCCGCATTTTTGGAATTGAGGCAGGAAAAGAAGGTAAAGCTCCGCTGGCCGCTTTCAGAAGGTTATGTTCAATCTGAATCCCAGGAAGTTGTGGACTCAGTGAACACGCTTGCTCCTATACTTGCAAAGCTGATTAATGTGAAGAGCGTTTCCGCAGGGAGTGATGCACAACATTTCGCATCCGCGGAAGTTCCTGAAGGGAAAATCTATCTGGACTGCGAGATAAGTGAAGAGCTCTTCTCAGAAGCAATAACCAATGAGCTTGCAAGAAGGGTGCAGATGCTTAGAAAGGGCCTCAAGCTCGTGGAAAAAGAAAAGGTATCTGTAATTATGGACCTTGAGGACGAGTTCCAGGGAATTGCAGAGAAGAATAAGAAGGAGATAATGAAAAGTACAAACTCAAAATCCATAGAGTTCGCTGACCTTGAAGAAGACAAGGATGCAAAATCCTGGGAAGTAGATGGAAGGCCTATAAGAATAAAGGTAAAAAAAGTTTGAGCTATAAGCCCTTGAATTTTTTCCTTACGTCCATCTTGGACCAGCAGTCCTTGCAGATGTATGCCTTTCCCCCTTTCCCTACTCTTTTTGAGCTTTTGATGCACAGATTGCAGCATGCTTTCTTGCAGTAGTTGCAGTGATCCAGCTTTGCATTCTTTTCTCCGCATCTGTCACATACCGTTATTGCCATGATAATACCTCTAAGTGTGTAAATATCTTCTAAGGAACTATTGTTTGCCCAAAAGGTATTTAAAAGGTTCCAGGGGATTTTTCTCTATGGAAGAGATTACCAAGAGTCTCATTTTTGCTTTTCTGCTCATTACAATTCTATATTCATTTGGTGTGATGATGTATCATAACTTGGAGCAGTGGAGTTGGGTGGACTCCGTTTACTTCATGACTGCGACATTTACTACAGTAGGCTATGGGGACCTCGTTCCAACTACAGATGAAGCGAAAATATTTACAGTATTCTTTATGTGGACTGGAATCTCGATTGGATTCTACCTAATTTACACAATTTCCAAATACCGGGAGGAAAAAATAGACCAAAAGATTTTCCCGTTTGTTTCCCATCTTATCGATAGGGGAAAGAAAACAGGAAAAAACAAGAAGATGTACAATACTGAATTCAGTGAGAAGATGCCAAATGATATCCGTCAGATAATCAACCCTGCGCGCCCTTCTTCGCGCCGCAAGAAACCTAAGAAGTCATATAAAAAGTAGCTGCAGTTCTCGAGTTCTTCACTATTGCCTTTACTCCAGTTGCAATTGAGAGGGCGAGCAGAAGCTCCAGCCCAGTTGCAAAGAATATCAATATCCACAATAATGGAAATGCCATGTTCTTGAGCATGTCCTTGATTATGTTTTCATGCAATAGCTCTATTTCCGCCTTTTTCATCTTCCTGAGCAGGTTCATCCCTTCCCCAAAACAAATAAGCGAGAATCCGAAACCTATAAGCAGGATCCCATTTCCTGAAAATGCATCATATGTTCCAAAAATAAGCATTATTCCCCCTATCCAGCTTATTGGCCCAGAAGTGAATGAGATGAACGAGTTTTTCACATCCTCACCATACTTGTGCATAATGTTTTCCAACCTTTTCCTCAATTCTGAGCAGCCGGTTGTATTTTGCAGTTCTTTCACCCCTTGCAGGAGCGCCTGTCTTTATCTGAGTCGCGCCTATTCCTACAGCTAGATCTGCAATGAAGCTATCTTCGGTTTCCCCTGAGCGGTGGCTTACTACGATCTGCATCCCTGCATCCGTTGCAGTCTGTGCAGCCTTTCTTGCTTCGGTTACAGTTCCAATTTGGTTGACCTTGAGGAGGAGCGCATTCATCGCTTTCATCTCCACTGCTTTCTGTACTCTCTCTGCATCGGTAACAACCAAGTCATCTCCCACAACCTGGATTTTGTTCCCGTATTTTTCAGTGAATTCCGCAAAACCTTCGAAATCCTCCTCAAAGAGCGGGTCTTCTATGCTGTAAATTGGATACTGCTCCAAAAGACCTCCGTAATAGTCAATCAGTTGTCCCTTCTCTAGGTAATTCCCGTCCATGAAGTATTTCTCGTCACTTTCTCTGTAGAAAGAAGACGCAGCTGCATCCATTCCAATCCCCACAGTTTTTGAATATCCGCATTCTTCAATGGATTCAGAAATCGCATCCAGAGCTTCCGCACTTCTGCTCATAGGGGGTGCAAATCCTCCCTCATCTCCTACGTTGCGCGAGGTTCTCCCATATTTCTTCACAAGTTTTTCATTTAGGGTTTTGTAAATTTCACATGCCGCCCGCAGCCCATCTGAGAAACATTCAGTCCTTGCAGGGATAATCATGAATTCCTGTACAGATAATCCATTTCCTGCGTGCTTTCCTCCATTGATTATGTTTAGCAAGGGAATTGGAAGTCTTTCCCCTCCAAGGAAATCGTAGAGCGCCATCTTCCTTGTGGATGCGGCAGCCTTCAGGTTTGCCATGGAAACTGCAACCATCGCGTTTCCACCCAGTTTCTCTTTGCTCTTGGTGCCATCCAACTCCATCATCTTTTGGTCCACGTCTTCCTGCGGGCTTGCTTCCATATCGTACAGTGCGGGTCCAATCAACTTATTCACGTTTTCTACTGCTTTGAGCACTCCCTTTCCATGGAACCTTGGCCCTCCGTCCCTTAATTCAACTGCTTCGTGCAGCCCCCTAGAAGCGCCTGAAGGGCTTGAAGCTCGCCCAAAGCCGCCTCCCTCTGTTTTCAAATCAACTTCGATTGTGGGGTTTCCCCGTGAATCGATTATCTCCCGTGCAAATACGGATTTTATCTTCATGGTTTAGGGATTATAAGGAAAATATTATAACATCCATCTTTTACTCTTTTAACCATAAAAATACACATTTAAATACCTTTCTATACTTAATATAATCATGGAAGAAAACTTTGGATATGTGACAGCAAATACTGAGGCTGCAGTGAAGCTTGCAGCGGCCATGGCAGCAAATATGCAGAATGGAAACACAAGCCCTGCAGTTGACCCTAAGCAGATCGTGCTTGGAGTGCTCTCTGCGTGTTTTGTGATGCTTTTCGTGCTGCTTTCATGTGTGCTTGTAGCTTATCTCTCTCTTGCTGCAATGAACGCATTTTAGCCCAGAGAACTCATAGGGCCACCTAGATAGTAATCCCTGCATCTTTTTTTGGAAAGCTTTTTATCAATATAAGCCCCCAAATTAGCACATGAAGATTGCTGCTTCTTCAGAAATGAGGCTCATAGAGCTTTTGCATGATTTGGGCATTCCTGCCGAAGCTGTATTCTTATCCATAGATGAAAAATTAGTTCCTGAAACTGCTTCAGTCCAAAAGGGCCAGGAAGTGGAAATAATCTACTATAAGCACGTCCCTCCGCTTTCCAGCCCACAAGAACCACGGGGCCACTGGAAGCGTGCTGAATATTCCAAAGAATGCGCACATTGCAAGTCTACTCCAGTAATTTACCTTCCTTATGCAAACCAGCATCTTTGTTCCAAGCACTTCAAAGAACTTTTTGAGAAGAGGGTGAAGCGCACTGTCCGCGAATACCATATGCTCAATAAAGGTGATAATGTTGGGATTGCGCTTTCCGGAGGCAAGGACTCCTATGCGCTCCTCCACACACTCTCAAAAATACGGGAGTCTCTTCCATTTGAGATGGTTGCACTTACAATAGACGAAGGAATTCCGGGATACCGGGATAAGGCAATAGAAAACGCACGCAAAAGGTGCGAAGAGCTTGGAATTACGCAGCATGTTTACACATTCAAAGAAGAGCACGGAACAACTATTTCCGAAATCGGAAAAAAAGGGAAGGAAAATCTTTGCTCCTATTGTGGAGTGCTTCGCAGGAAAATCCTCAACACCAAAGCCCGTGAACTCGGCTTAAACAAGGTTGCAATCGGTCATAATCTAGACGATGTTGCGCAAACTGCAATGCTCAACCTAATCCGGAATGAGCCCCTCAGATTTGCAAGATTCAATGAACCCCTGATCGAAAATGAAAAATTTATCCCAAGAATCCGCCCCTTGAGGAATATCCGGGAAAAGGAAGTGGCCGCTTACGCATTCCTACATGGGCATCAATACAATTCAGGGTGCTGCTGCCCTCACGCAACCAGCGCATTAAGGTGGTCTGTTCGCCACGAGCTAAATTCTTTAGAGGACCAGTATCCGGGAACAAAAAGCAAAATCGCCTCAAGCTTCAATACACTTCAGAAAATAGTAAAGGACTCAGTAAAAGAAAAGAATCTGAAACTCAACTCCAGCAAAGAGTGCTGAGATCCTTGTTCTGATGAAGTTTGCATGAGCTGTAAAATGCTAAGCGATTTATAGATTCTCTAGCATAACCTTCCTAATGGAAATCATCTTTCTTGGAACAGGCGGAGGAAGAATAAATTTAATCAACCAGACCCGCGCAACCGGAGGGTTTATCATTTCCGGTTCAAAAAATATTCATGTGGACCCCGGGCCCGGAGCACTCGTTCACATGAGAAAACTCGGCCTGGTACCTCGCAAAACCAACGTACTCGTAGTTACGCATTCGCACATAGACCACATAAGCGATGCAGGAGTTTTGATTGAAGGAATGAGCAACTATGGGCTCAAAAAAGGCGGAATTTTAATTGCGGCAGAGGATTCACTTGAAGGAAAAACCGATGGGCAAAGAATAAGTGAATTTCACCTCACCAAGGTTGAAAAAATCGTGAATGCAAAGCCAGGAGAATCTTTTGATTTTGAAGGAGGAAAATTCACATTTACCAAAGCAATTCATGATACTTTTCCCGCGTTCGGTTTTATCCTTGAAATGGACGGGAAATATATTGGATATACTGGAGATACGGAGTATTATGGGGGAATGGACAAGCTATTTGATGGATGCGACCTGCTCATTCTGAACGTAATGAAGCCATTTCCGGATCAGTATCACGGGCACCTCACTGCAGAAGATGCTTCCAAGCTTATTGGAAGGGTGCAGCCCAAGCTTGCAATCCTCACACACATGGGCATGAAGATGCAATCCTACCCAGCAGAAAAGAAAGCAAAGGAGATAGAAGAGGAAACTGGAGTGAAGACAATTGCTGCTACGGATGGACTAAGGATCCCCTCCGACCAGTTTTAAAAGTTTAATAAGCAGAATAAGACCAATTTCTGAGGTATTTTCATGCTCGATAAAAGATTTTCACAGGCCATTGAGGAAAAATGGCAGGATGAATGGGAAAAAAGAGGAACCTACACGTTCCATGGGCTCGATGACAGGAAGGTGTATTCAATAGACACACCTCCGCCTTTTACAAGCGGAGAATTGCACATGGGTCATGCCCTCTCCTATGCATATTTCGATTTTGTAGCGCGCTACAAAAGAATGCAGGGATTTAACGTATACTATCCACAGGGCTGGGATACCCAAGGTTTTCCTACAGAAACAAAGGTAGAGAAGAAATACGGAAGGCTTCCCCGTGAAGAATTCAAGCAAAAATGCGTGGACTGGACAAACCAGATGATTGCGAAAATGAAGGATTCTATGATTAGGATGGGGTTCTCTCCTGATTGGGAGCACCAGTATAGGACCCTGGATGAGGATTACCACAGAAAAGTGCAGCTTTCCCTCCACATCATGTATGACAAGAACATGATTTACAGGGACGAACATCCTGTTTTCTGGTGCTACAAATGCCACAGCGCGCTTGCAAAAACAGATACAGAAGACTTGGAAAGGGATGCGTTACTCAACCACGTAATTTTCAAGGGCCCGAATGATGGGGATTTGATTATTGCAACCACTCGTCCTGAGTTGATGTATGCATGCGTTGCAGTGATGTACCATCCGGATGATAAGCGCTACAAAAATCTTGAAGGAAAAGAGGTTACTACTGCACTTGGGAAGAAAGTACCTGTTTTTCCGGACAAAGATGTGGATAAGGAATATGGAACTGGTCTCCTGATGGTTTGTACCTTCGGTGACAAGCAGGATATTGTTTGGGCGTACAGGCACAAGCTCCCGGTCATTTCAATCTTGGACCGGCACGGGAAGCTAACTGGAACCGGAGAATTTGATGGCCTCAAACCCGCAGTTGCAAAGGAAAAAATAATTGAGAAATTTAAGGCCGAAGGAAAAATAGTGAAGCAGGAAACCCTTCCCCAGGTTGTAAAAGTTCACGATCGCTGCAAGACTCCGGTTGAATATGCAATGAGCAAGCAGTGGTTTGCAGATATTACCAAACACCGCGATGAAATCAAGGCAATGGCCCGGGAAGTGCAATGGGTTCCGGATTTCGGAATCAACTATTTGGATGATTGGGCAGATTCTGTTGAATGGGATTGGGTAATTTCTAGGCAGAGGCATTTTGGAACTCCAATACCTTTCTACTACTGTGAAAAGTGCGGGGAAACCGCAAAAGCAGATTCGCTTCCATTTTATCCAGATAAGGCCCCTGAAAAAGAATGCAAATGCGGGGGAAAAATGAAGCCTGAGGAATCCGTATTGGATTGCTGGGTAGATTCTTCTATTACTCCGCTAATTGCAGCAGGGTGGCCGGACAGAGAAGGATGGGAAAGATTGTATCCTTCAGCATTGCGCCCGCAGGGAGTGGAAATAATTCGTACCTGGGCATTCTACACCATTTATCGCTCGGGAATTGGCATAACGGGCAAAAAGCCCTGGGATGTTATTCTTCTAAACGGGAACGTGCTTGCTCCAGATGGAAGGAAAATGAGCAAATCCCTTGGAAATGTGATCTCTCCCATGGACCTGCTTAATGAATACACTGCGGATGCAATCCGGCAATGGGCAGCAATGAGCGGCGCAATGGCCAAGGACAGACCATTTTCCTACGAAGACATCAAGTTCTCCAAGTCTTTCCTGAACAAGGTATGGAACGCGTCCAAGTTCGTGAACCAAAACCTAGAAGGATATGATTCCACAAAACCTGAACTGAAGCTCGTAGACAAGTGGATGATGGAGAAACTGAACAAAACAATCGAAGAATGCACGGATGGGATGGAAACTTATGAATTTCATAGATGCATAAGAAAACTCCAGGACTTTTTCTGGCATGATTTCTGCGATGATTATCTTGAGTATGTAAAGTACCGCACATACGGGGAAGATGATGAATCAAAGAAAGCAGCCCAGTATGTGCTTCACGAAGTGCTTTACTCTTTTATAAAGATGCTTGCTCCGATTTCTCCGCACATTTCCGAAGAAATCTACCATGAGATGTTTGGAGGAAAGGAAGGAGATACAATCAACTTCACCCCCTGGCCAAAGGTTGGAAACAGATTCCCACAGGAATATGAAAAGGTTGAACCGATGCGCGAACTCGTTTCACAAATAAGGCAGGCAAAGGCGGCAGCAAAGATTTCCCAGGGCGCGGAAATAGATCTTTATTCCCCCAAAATCGAGCTGGACCCTGAAATGATTGAGGAAGTAAAGAAAATCTCAAGAATCAGGGAAATAAAAGAAGGGGAATTCAAAGTAGAAAAAATTGAAGAAGAAAAGGAAGCCTAGACATCCTCTTCTGCTGTGTGTGCAACTATTCTTCCGCTTACAACGTGCTCAGGGCCGCTTGAAAGGCAGTCTGGATTAACTTCCGGGGCACAGCTTATGTACTTTAGGCTTACTTTCATTCTTTCAACTTCATCTTTGTGCGTAAGCATCTCATCCAGCTGCATGATTATGTCAGAGGTAGTCCCCTGTGGAATCACTACGTCGTATGAGGTATCATAAGGGACATTGTCACTTGAGGTTACCTTCACGCTGGTGAGCATTATATCATATCCAAGCCCGTTGTTGATGCGGAATTCAAGGGTTGGTGTTCCCCCAGTATCCAGATAGAGAACATGGCTTGTGCAGCTCAAATCCGGCTGTAACGTACATTCCTCAGCAATCAGGTAAGAAGGATTAAACGCTCCCGTGGCCATAAGGGCCGCAATTACTATGACAAGTGCTACAATTGCCCAGCCATATGTCATGAGGTATTCCATGGCTGCCTGGCCTTTCTTTGAGCTCATGGAATGATTTCAGGGAAAATACTTTAAAATACCTACTGGAAGCACTGGAAAACACCTCCTTCCATTTCTTTATAAGCGGCATTATGAAAGTATATCTGTCCATTGGACCTACCTCAGGGACTGAGGGAAGTAAAGCCTGTCTGAGAAGAGGCCTCTACCCGCAAGGGCAAGCATCTCATATGAAGCAGGAAGTCTGCTCCTTTCGGTTGCGGGCAGTTCACAAGACTTTAGCTTGAATAAAGTCTCCCACCACCCATGTGGTGGGTTTATTCTTATATGGAGAGGATTCGTTTCTGGAATTTGGGTTCGTAACCTTTATTAATTATTTTACTCAACATTAGGAGATTAAGCACGAGTCGGGCAGTGGTGAGATGGCAGAGAAAAAACCCCAATTAGTAGATGCAGGGAGTTATTACAAGATCGCCAATGATTATTATGAGAAAGGAGATTACGAGAAAGCAATTGAAAACTACAACATGGCAATTTTGCTCAACCCGCTATTTTCTGAAGCTTATTTCAACCGTGCATTAAGCTACTACCAGCTCAAGAACTATGATAAGTCCATTGCGGACTATACGGAAGCTGCAGAGCTGGATCCGAAGAACCCAATCATCTTCAACAACAAGGGAGACGCATTTTACCGAAAACAGGATTACACGAGTGCAATCAAGGACTATGATAAGGCAATCATGCTAAATCCGAATTACCTAAAAGCATACTACAACCGCGCACTTTCTTATGCCTCCCTGGAAGATTATGAAAAGGCAGTGGAGGATTTCACAAAGGTAGTACAACTCAAGCCAGACTTTTCTGAAGCATACCATCTCAGGGGCCTTGCATTTGAATATGCAGGGGACGTGGACGGTGCAGTTTCTGATTATGAGAAAGCGTTGGAGCTGAATCCCGAGCTTGCAGAAGCAAAGAGCCATCTTGAATCCGCAAAAACCAAGAAGCAGACCGCAGGCTCCGGAGGCGGAGGCGGAAAAGAAGGAGGAACCTCAGAAATTAAGGTTCTCAGGAAACCAGATATGAACTTCACCGATGTCGCGGGAATGGAAAAGATGAAAGAGGAAATCCGCGAAGCAGTTATTTACCCGATGGCAAAGCCCGAGCTTGCAAGGAAATATGGAAAGCTTGGAGGGGGAGGAATCATCATGTATGGTCCTCCTGGTTGCGGGAAATGTGTAAAGGGAAATACTCCCGTGCTGCTTGCAGATGGAAAAATTAAGGACATTAAAGACATTTATGAGTCTCATACATCCCAGAACAAAAAGATTCTGAATGAAAATGAAACTATAATTGAGCAACCTGGAATTGAAGTCCTTTCATTAAATAAAAAGACCCTTAAAATGGAGAAAAAAGATGTGGACTTTATTTACAGACAGCGATACAAAGGAAAAATCTATGAAGTAACCACCCACTCTGGACGAAAAATTTCTGTAACGCCAGAACATCCATTCATCTCCATTTCCAACGGAGCAAAAAAAACCAAAGCATCTGAACTTTCAGTTGGAGCGTATGTAGCAGTTCCTAGGGAACTCAAGACCACTCCAGTTTTGGAACCCAAGGTGTTACTTAAAGATTTTAGGAAATTTGAGAATAACGGACAAGAAATGCTCCAGTATTGCGCATCTCCTAATCATCTCCATACAAGAAGCATCAATCCCATCTACAATTTGGATGAAAATACTTCTCGCTATTTTGGCTTAATGCTTTCAGAAGGTTCTTCTATTTATGGAACAATGTTTTTTTCGAATTCAAACCAGGATCTTATTGCTCAAGTGGCTCAAACAACTGAAGATACTTTTGGCCTAAGTCCAAGAATTAAACCGGATACTTCTGAAGGAGTATATCGAGTTGAAATCGGTTCAGTTACCCTTATGCGGTTCTTAGAAGAAGTCCATGGGTTTAAGCTGCAAGGTTCTAGGAATACCAGAGTTCCCAAAACCGTACTGGGTGCCCCACTTAAAGTTGCAAGTAGTTTCTTGTCGGCAGTATTTGAATGTGAAGCGTGCGTGCGTGGAGACATACCAGAAATAGAATTTTCTACAGCCAGTAAACAATTTGCCAATGAACTTTCATATCTGTTATTGCGTTTTGGAATTGTTGCTAGGATAAAGCCTAAGCGCATTAAGGATAATGATCACACTTACTGGAGAATATATATTTCTACTAACGAAAACCTTCGACAGTTCGAAGAAAAGATTGGGTTTATGAGCAAGAGAAAAATCTCTAAACTTAAGTTTTGGACTGATAAAGGCATTTCAGGACATACCAATACCGATATTATACCCAATATCCACTCTCTTTTGAAGGAGACACGACTAGCTTCTGGACTCAACAAAACTGAGTTTTATGGCTCAAAAAATGGCTATCGTTATGAGCTCCAAAAAACAATGAGCAGGAATTTCCTAAAGAGAATTCTGGGGGAGTCTGTTTCTAATGAACTAAAGCAATTGCGCACACTTGCAGAATCCGAAGTATTGTGGGATAAAATAGTAGAGATCAACGTAACAGAAGTTGATGAGTATGTTTATGACCTTACCATAGCCGATAATCACACATTTGTTGCTGGTTTCGGCGGTTTGATTGTTCATAACACCTACATAGTAAAAGCAGCAGCAGGGGAATGTGATTCTGCATTCATTAATGCTAAACTTTCAGACTTATTGGACATGTACGTTGGTAATACAGAAAAGAATATTCACAAAGTGTTTGAGACTGCAAGGAAAAACGCACCGTGTATCCTCTTTTTCGATGAAATAGATGCCATTGGAGGAAGGAGGGATGCGCAGGAAGGGGCACAATACATGAAGATGGCAGTAAACCAGATGCTGTATGAGATGGATGGTGTAGAGGCAAACAACCAGAACGTTCTCATAATCGCAGCAACAAACGCTCCCTGGGATATTGACCCTGCATTGAGGAGATCCGGCCGTTTCGGAAAAACACTCTTCGTTCCGGAGCCTGACTTTGGCTCAAGGGAGGCAATCATTAAGATTCACGCAAAAAAGAGGCCAATGTCTAAAAGAATCCCATATAAGCGCCTTGCGCTTGCAACTTCCGGGTATGCATCAGCAGACCTCAAGGCAATCGTTGAAGAAGCCGCTGCTATTCCTTGGAGGGAAGCATTCAAAAGCGGCAAGGAAAGAAATGTAAAAACTTCAGACTTCATCAAGGCAATCAAAAAGAAAAGGAGTTCTCTTCCCCCGTGGTATGAGCAGGCAAACAAGCAAATCGGGAAGCAGGAGGAAATAACAGTTGTGGATGGAAAAGAGCACAAGAAGGTTACTGACAGCAAGATGGGTCCAGGGGAAAAAGAAGCATTCAGGGACCTACTTAAGGTAATTGAGAAGAGGACCAAGTGGTACAACAAAGGTTGGCTCATGTTCCTCAAGAATGTCGCACTTATCGTACCTATTCCGATTTAGATAACTTTATATTTGCTTAATCCTATCTTTCTTTGAGGGTCGAGATGATAATAAAGAACGCCAAATTTTACCTGGGCGGCAAGGTAGTCATAAAAGATATTCTTATTGAGAAAGGCAAGATAACAGGAATAGGGAAATTCAAAGGGGAAGGAATTGATGCAAATGGGCTTTTTGCGCTTCCCGGTTTGATTGACCCGCATGTGCACCTGCGAGATCCCGGGCTCACATACAAAGAGGATTTTCATTCCGGAACCAGGGCTGCGCTTGCAGGAGGTTTCACAACAGTTTTGGATATGCCGAATACAACTCCTCCAACCACAACCGTAAAATCATTCAAGCAGAAGCAGGTGATTGCAAAAAAGAAAGCAGTATGCGATTATGGGCTTCACTTTGGAGCAACAAAAAACAATTTTAATGAAGTAAAAAAAGCAAAGCCAAATTCCATGAAATTGTGCATGGGAAAAACCACTGGAAATCTCTTAGTGGATGATGTTTACAGCATACTGAAGCATTTCTCCAGTTTCCCAAAGGAAAAGCCGCTTATTGTGCATGCAGAAGATGCTGAAACCCTCGAAGCAATAGAAAAAATGAAGAAGGGGAGAGCAGAGATCGCAGAAAAAATTGCAGTGGAAAAAGCAAGATTGCTTGCAGAGCAAACTGATCGAGTGGTTTACTTTGCACACACAACTACATTTGAGGCAGTGCACCTTGCAAAAATCTGGAAAAAATCCCTTGTGGAGGTTGCACCACATTATCTATTCCTTTCCAGGGAAAAAGACGGAAAACGACTCGGAAAATTCTCAAAGGTTTATCCTCCCCTAAGAAGCGAGGCAGAAAGAAGGGAACTCTGGGGCGCACTTTACTTTGTGGATTCTGTGGGGAGCGACCATGCCCCGCACACTTCTCAGGACAAGAAAAAAAGCTCAGCAGGATTCCCCGGGTTGGAAACCACCCTTGCTTTATTCTTGAATGCATACAATGAAGGAAAGATTGAGCTTCCTTGGATAATTAACAGAATGGCGGAAAATCCTGCAAAGATATTTGGGCTCAATTCAAAAGGAAGAATTGGAAAAGGATATGATGGGGACATTACTCTCGTTGACTTGAAGGAAGGATGGAAAGTCAGTGCAGATGATTTTGAATCCAAGTGTGGATGGACTCCATACGAAGGATTCACGCTGAAAGGAAGAGTGAAGAAGGTATTCTTGAGAGGGAATCTGGTTGTGGACGATTCAAAAGTAGTGAAGGAAGTAAAAGGAAAAAGAGTTCTCTAAGGATTTCTAGGATCGGGCTGTGCAGAAAGCACTATTGTTCCGCCTACGTTTTCCATCTCTAACCTATACCTTCCGCCTCCACCTCGATCATCTCCTGCAAATTGGACAGGATCATCGCCAATTTCTATTGGAAATGCGGTAGGTTGTACAATTTCATTGGTTTCTCCCTGGCTAAGCATGGTGAAAACCACCTCGTGCTCACTAGCCCCTCCAATTGTTACGGATTCCACGGTTTCAGGAACATATATCTCAGTAATCATAGCAGACCCATCTCCCATGTACCCGACTGCGTTTACAAGGAAGGCGATGCGGGCAACAGAGAAGTGTACCTGAAGCATTGAAAGGTCTGCGCGTATTGCATCCATTTTGAAGAACATGATGTAGAGAAGTGGGATCATGATAAGGAGCATGAAGCCTACAACCACAAGCAATTCGTTGCTAACCTGTCCTTTCATAGAAGCCCTCTGTCCTGTAATGTTTTCTTTTATTTTGTTTATAATTCTTTCTTTTGGTCAGAAGTCTTTTTATTTCGGACACGTTTTTGTTCACAACCGTTTTGAGTTCATACCCCTCACTTTGCACTACGAGATTTCCATGCTCAACATCAAGCCTCGTGCTCATTTGGTAGGTTGATTTCCCCTTTTTGAAGTGGATGTTCACATCCCCCATTTCAAAGCTCTTTGTGAACTTCTTTACGGTGTTTTTCATTGTTTCCGTTATGTCCTCGTAATAAAACATGTCGTCTTCAGGAAGGCCACTTATGAATACCGAAGGCCCTTCAACAATCAGGCCGAGCATGAATTTCATTACATCTAAGGCAGTGAGTACTCCTATTGCACGGCCTCCTTCCAGCACAATAAGCTTGGATACATTCCTCTTGGCCATTTTGCGCACAGCGCTTTCAAGCGGTTCGCTGGCCCTTACCGTAATGAGAGTCTCTCTCATGTAATCCTTCACAAGCCTGGAATTAGGATGTTCAATATCAGAAGTGAGCATGAATTTCTGCCTGCCCCTTGGCTTGAGCACGAGCATCACAAGGTCAAATGGGGAAATCGAGCCGATTACTCTTCCCTTGCTGGTTACTGCAAGGTGATGTACTCCGAGTTTCTTCATCAGGCTTCTCGCAACACCTACTGTTTCTTTTTCATCTATTGTGTAGATTGGGCTTGCCATAAGTGCGGAGACGCTGGTTTTAGGCACATTCCCAAGTCTAGCCATCTCATTCATCACATCTGCACGGCTCACTGCCCCAACAATCTTGCCCTTCGTTACAACTGGAAGTGCCTTGAAATGGCCTGCCATGAATGCGCGCATATAATCTTCAAGCGCCATCTCTTCTTTGAGATGCGGTGCGCGCACTGCAGCGTTTATTGCCTTAGTCTTGCTGGAATCGATTATGTTAGGTCTTATATCCCTGTCATCGATTAGGCCGTAGTACCTCCCGTTTTTGACAACCATCACCGCGGTTCCGGTCCTTAATATTGAATCCAGTGCCTTTGAGAGAGGTTCATTTCCAGTTATAATGTCTGCTTTCATAGTTCGCATAAATCGCACCCTTCTAAAGATAAAATACAGTAAAGATTTATAAGTCTTCCAACCTAATTCTCTATATGGACCTCCCCCTCGCGTCCATAGTGCGAAAGCCCAGCTGGAAGCAGCTCCTTATAGACTTAGTGATAACTGAGAAACTGGATCCCTGGGACATAGAAATAGTGGCGGTGGCAGATGGATTCATGAAGATGGTAAAGGAAATGGAGAAGTTTGACTTCCATATTCCAGCAAACCTAATCCTTGCTTCTGCAATTCTTCTCAAATACAAAAGCAACGCGCTCAGGGTTTATACGGAGCCTGAGGAGATTGAAATGCCTCCTGAGCCGATTGATATTGAAGGAGAGGAGATTCCGGCACTGCAGATAAAGGCAAGGATCCCCCCAAAGGCACCTGTTACACTCAACGAACTCATAGTTGAAATGGAGAGCGTAATCAAATATGATGATGAGGAACGCGTGCGGAAGCCGAAAATAAAGCCAAGGGAAATAATGGAGATACCTATCCAGGAGTATGATATTGAAAAGGAAATGGAGAAACTTTATTCTAGGATGAAGGATGAGATGGATGAGGAAAATCTAGTGCTTTTTTCAACTCTCGTAAATCAGAAAACCCCCAAAGAAACAATCCTTACTCTATCGCCCCTCTTACATCTCGCGCAGGAAAAGGCAGTAGGGCTTAGGCAGGACAACTTCTGGGGAGAAATATTCATTAAGGTGAACGGATGGAATCCAAGCGCCTGATAGAAGCGGCATTATTCATGAGTGGAAGGGAGCTTTCAGTCCCTGAGCTCAAAAAACTTACAGGAATAGCTTCAGCAGGCCATATTCGCGGAATGATTGAAGAGCTCCAGAAGGAATACGGGAAGGAGGGAAGTTCGATTGAAATTTTTGAAGCAGATGGATCATATCTGATGCGCGTAAAAGATGATTATGTTGATTCAGTTAGGCAGTTTGCGCAGGCTGTAATGATAAGCAAGTCTGCGCTCCGTACTCTCTCATATGTTGCAAGGCACAACGGAATCCTCAAATCCCAAGTTGTGAAGCGGATTGGGACGATGATCTACGATGATGTGAGAGAGCTCGTAGAAACTGGTTTTATTCTCCAGAGAAAATACGGGAGAAGCTCCAAACTATTTCTTACGGATAAGTTTAGGGCATATTTTGAGCCGGGAAAAGTTCCTCCAAAAGAAGAATCGGTGAAGAAAGAGGGTTCTAAGGAGGTTCTTGAAATGAATGCAGAATCCTTTTCTGATATGGAAGAAGGCGAAGAATCAAAGTGATCCAAGAAGTTCATCTATTTTTTTGTGCAATTCTTCAACTGTCCCATCATTTTCAATCTTCAGGTCCGCGATTTCAAATGCGTCCACAAGACTCTGCTTGGTCCTATCCTCGTTTTTCATCTCCTTTCCTTCAAGCACCCCGAATTCCTCAAAAGTTTGCGGGTCGCTTTCCCTTCCTCTAGATTTCATGCGCTCAAACCTTGTTTTTGGAGGCGCACAAACGTAAACAAGAGTAGAATTCGGGAAAGATTTGATTTCCTGTGCCTCTGCCGCATTCCGAATTGAATCTATTATGTAATTCTTACCTTCATCGAGTCTTTCAACGGTCTTTTTTGCGAGTGCAGCCGGTCCATGTTTTGCACGGAGGGAATTTCCTTTCTCTATAAGGTTTTCTCGGGTTATTTTCTTGCTTTCTTTTTCAAGGTCCTCGCGAAGTACATCAGAAAGAGAACGATAAAGAAATCCTTTGGATTTGAGGTATTCTGCAACCGTTCCTTTACCTGCACAGTTTTCTCCAGTCAGTCCGATAATCATTCCAATCCCACTCCCGGTTATATGGGTCCGGGGCTTATAAACTATTTATGTAACCATGGTTACATTTCCGCACCATTCCCTTTATTATATAAACCTTGTCTTTGTTTTTGATAGCAGCCAGAGGTAATGCTCCATGAAGCGCGCGAAAGGAATGAGAGATTTTCTCCCCCCCCAAATGATGCAGAGGGAGAAGGCCTTCGCAACAATAGCAGAAACATACAGGGAATTCGGCTTCCAGCCTTTGGAAACCCCTGCCTTAGAGTACCTCAGCACTCTCAATGCAAAATCAGGGGATGAAATAGCTGGCCAGCTTTTCGAAATCTCCAACTCAGAATTAGGCATGCGTTTTGACCTAACAGTTCCCCTCTCCCGCGTTGCAGCAAACACCTCTTTTCCCAAACCGTTCAAGCGTTATCAGATAGGCCCGGTCTGGAGAAGGGAAGAGCCCCAAAAAGGAAGGTTCCGGGAATTCTGGCAGGCAGATGCGGACATAGTAGGCTCTTCTTCCATGCGCTCCGAAGCAGAATTGCTCGAAATGACCACCGTTATCTTCAAGCGCCTCGGCATAAAGGACTTTACCATCCTATTGAACAACCGCAGGATACTCAACTCACTCCTAGAATATTTTGGAATCTCAAAAAAGCGCAACGAAATCTTTCGTACACTCGACAAAATAGACAAAATAGGCTACAAGTCCGTTTACAAAACCCTCAAACCCATGTTCGGAGAATACGCAGACCAAATCCTGCCAATATTCGATATGAAGGGCTCAAACAATGAAAAGCTAGATGCACTGGAAAAATACGCACCTGAAGGCGTAGCTGAAGTGCGAGAGCTCCAGAAACTTTTCCCCAAATTCACATTTGACCCATCTTTAGTGCGTGGCCTCGGCTATTATTCTGGAACAGTGTATGAATTCAAGGGAACCGGAGAATACAAAGGAAGCTTTGCAGGGGGTGGAAGGTACGATGGCCTATTAGACCTTTATGGCCAGGGAGCCCCTGCAGTAGGAATAAGCCTCGGAATCGAGCGCATTATCCTTCTATTAGGGGAAGAAAAGGAAAAGAAAACTTACACTCAGGTTTTTATAGCAACCCTTCCCGAAGTCTACAATGAAGGTTTGCAAATCGCAAAAACCCTAAGAAAGAATGGAATTGCAGCAGAAACTGACCTAATCGGAAGAAACATCAAGAAACAATTTGATTATGCGAGAGTTCTCCTCATTCCATGGGTAATAATAATTGGGCAAAAAGAAGTAGAAAAGAAACAAGTTACGCTCAGAAATATGAAAACCGGAAAAGAAGTTTCAACAACGCTTGCAAATGCAATAAGCAAAATAAAAGGTAAATAAAAATGCAGAATAGGATACTGAAAGGGCTCGGAAAAATGCAGGAGGCAGTACTAAAGCCACTGTTCTACTACTCACTCATAGCATTATTCCTAATTCTTTTCATATCCGTAATCCGCACAAGTATTTTCCCAGGAGAAGAGGGGGAAGGGCACCTTATCTTTGAAATGATGTTCCTGCTTTTACTTGCAATACTTGCAAGAAGCATTGTTAATTACTTCAAACAGCCCACCGTCCTCATCCTGATGCTTTTGGGGATTATGATGGGTCCCTCGTTCCTGCAGATGTTCTGGCCGGATATGGCTGCAATATTCCCATTCCTTCCGCACGAGGCCCCGGAAATATTCCAGCACATGGAGCTTGTGGAGACATTTGCTCAGTTTGGTGCAATTATCCTGATGTTCAAGGTAGGTCTTGAATCCAGCATCCATAAAATATTCACAAAAGAGAATTTCATAGTTGCAATTTTGGGAATTATCTTCCCATTTATTGCAGGATACTTCTTTGCAGTATACACTGGAGGCGCATTTCTTTATGCATTGTTTATGGGTGCAGCCCTTACTGCAACAAGTGTAGGGGTAACTGCAGCTATTTTGAAGGAAATGAACCTCATGGATAAAAAGTTTGCCCAGATGATCATGGGCGCTGCAATTATCGATGATATCCTCTCCCTTCTCATCCTTTCCCTTGTGATGAACATCCCGACTTCTATGGATGCTGCAGCCCTTGAGCCATTTATCACAGTCCTTGTCTACGCATTCATCTTCCTTCTTGGAGGCTCAATGGTGGGCAAATATTTCGTGGAGAAGAAAGTGAATGTGGTTAAAATAAACGAGAAAACTCTCCTTTACGTCTTATCATTCGTATTCCTTTATGCATACATCGCAGAATTCATAGGCCTCTCAAGTATCGTAGGAGCATTTCTTGCAGGAGTCCTTCTCAACTACAGCAAACATGCAGAAGAGATAGACAAGCGCACTCGTTCCCTGGAACTTATATTCATCCCGGTGTTCTTTATTTCTCTTGGGATGCTCGTGGATGTAAGTTCAGTAATTCAGTTCATCTGGCCAATCCTGATTATTTCAGCAATTGCAGTCATTACAAAGCTGGTTGGATGCGGCATTGGTGCATCCATCTCAAAGCTCAATGTAAGGAATTCCGCGCTCGTAGGATTCGGAATGTCTCCACGCGGTGAAGTTGCACTTATTATTGCAGTATTCGGGCTCAATAGTGGAGCACTCACAATTCCAGAATATTCAATAATTTCTGCAATGGCCTTCATTACTACAATAATAATCCCACCAATATTCCAGAGACTTGTTCCCAAAGGAGGTGCTTCCGCATGACCATGGACGTGCCAATTATCTACCTACAGGGAAAGAAGGCATACAAAAAACAGCTGGGAACGCTCAAGCCAATGGGAAGTGCAATCAAGATTGCAAAACGGCTTCGAGAACGTCTTGGCATTGAACTAATCCACATAGTTGACCTTGACGCGCTCAACGGGAAAAGGAGCAATTACGATATCTACGATCACCTAACTTTCATAATGTATGTGCAGGTGGAGGTAAAGCCCGACCCAAAGCTAATCAAACCCCTTCTAAAGATCGATGCCCGCGTAGTAATAGATCTTCCGACCAAGCTCGACCTCAAGCAGTTTGAGGAAAAGAAGCGTCTTATTGTAGGGAAGATAACCCCCAGATTCAAGGGATCTCTAGATGATGTACATGATGTTTACTTAGATGGAGAATCTCCCTCCAAACTTCAAGAACTCCTCAAAAAGAAAAGGCGTGTTTTCGTAAACATTAACCAAAACAAGAAAAGCACAAAGGTTTTCGGCCGCATTGGCCCGCCTGAACTCTGAAGTGTCATCCCAATACCTTTATAAATAATCCTGCACATATTTTTCTAGTTTAATAAACAACTGTACCGAGAGGGAGATTTACATGGCAATTAGACCCGCTAGATGCGTAAGAGACGGCAACAAGGTTGCATGGACAAGGTTTTCAAAGAGAAAGCCAAGGAAGTCATACATCAAGACTATGCCGCATAAGGAGCTAAACCAGCACAGGATGGGCACTGACAAGGATGATTATGATGCAGTTTACCACCTTGCACTGAAAGACGATATCCTCATACTAAGGGATAATGCAATAGAGGCAGCAAGGCAGTCCACAAACAAAATCCTTGAGACCAGAATGCCGGGCAATTACTATTTCATTGTAAGGCCTTACCCCCACCACATCATCCGTGAAAACAAGATGGTAGCAGGTGCGGGTGCAGACCGTATCCAAAAAGGAATGAGGAGGGCATTTGGAAAGCCAATAGACAGGGCTGCAAGACTCAAGAAAGGCCAGGCGCTGTTCACAGTACGGGTTTACGGCGGGAAGAGTAGCGAATCTGCAGTAAGGGAAGCATTTAGGAGGGCAAGGATGAAGCTCTCAGGAAAATTTGCTATGGTAACTGAATGAGGTGTATGCTTGATAGGTGTTGATGAGGAAGACTTTCTTATTGCAACGGACATAGATAAGCTCATTGACATACTTTCTACACGAAAAGACGTGGAAGTTGGAAAACTTTCAAAAGAACTGAAAATGAACCGCAAGGAAGTGGAAAAATGGCTCCATATTCTTGAGGAAGAAGGCGTTGTAAACCTTGTCCACAGAATGGGCTCGCTTTATGCATCTTGGGTAATGGACGAAGTTCCTGTTCCCAAGAAACCTAAATACTCAAAGTCTATTAGGGAAGAGCCCGAAGAAATAGAGCTTCAGATAACTGAAGAGGCACCTATAAATCTTGAAGATGAAATTGGGCAGATTGCCCCCCTTCGCCCAAAGCAAAAATCAATTTTCTCAGGGATTCTTGGCAAGAAAAAATCCAAGAAACCCGCAAAAAAA
The DNA here is from genome assembly GCA_030613375.1 of Microcaldota archaeon. Classification (GTDB taxonomy): domain Archaea; phylum Micrarchaeota; class Micrarchaeia; order Anstonellales; family Bilamarchaeaceae; genus CAIKOA01. Next base: position 8,302 of record JAUWMC010000007.1, on the reverse strand, counting down.
AGCAGTAAGGAAGTTCCTAAACTCAAGCTTGAGGATGAACCTCTTACAGTAGTGATTGAAGAACCCCGGCCTGCCCATAAAGTTGAAGCCCTTCCACCAATGCCTGTAGTTACAGAGCCTTCCAAGCCCATGAAAAAGAAGCTTGAAAAAAGCAAATACCTAAAACTCCATCCTAGGCAGACCACCCAGCTAAGGGAACGTCTTGATGATTACCTCTACCTTATCCGAGAAGGAAAGGAAGAGATCAAAACCCTTGAAAGCGAAAAGGAAAGAATTCATAGGGAAGGATTCCTCTCATTGGAAAAGGAATTCGAAGCAAGCATCGACAATTTAGAGTATGCACTCCTTGAAAAAGAGAAGAGGATTCTTGAGGCAAAAGAGCGCATGGCCACCCTCCCAGGAAAAATAGATGAGATAGACCAGATGCAGGAAGCACTCAAGAAGTTCGATTTAGAAGCAGGCGCAGTGCTTTCCAAAACCAAGAAGGGCCTTGATGAGGGATGGAGCAACCTCAGGGGCGCAAGCGAGGAGCTTGACAGTGAGCTTGCAAAAGGTGAAGACGAAGTAATGCGCGACAGGAGTCGTATGATGCAGCTTCGCGATATGCTCCAATCTATGAACCATACAGAATCCCAGCTCAAGGAAACCCTTGATGCGGGAAGGATTGCAATAGATGACATGGAAGAAAAGGTCCGGGAAGTTGAAGAATCTCTTGATGACCTTGTTGATTCCCGCACAATAATCTCCGAGCGTGTTGAGCATATTCAGTCTACCTTGGAAAGGAGAATGCGCAGTCTTGAAGAACTTCGTGGGGAACTAGAAAAAATAGAAAAAATCGAGGGCTGGTTTAAGGATTACTCTGATGATTACCAGGTCAAGATGGACGAAATTCAGGATTATGTCCAGGAAAGTGAGGGGGAATTAGAGCGCATAAAGAAAGCAGCAGAAATCGAATACGTGCGCAAATACCTAAAAGAACTTGATACTGCTGAAGGCAAATATCGTGAGGACCTTGGAGCGCTTGAAATGGAAGAATCAAGCATTGATGAAAAGATTACTGAGGTACGCGACCGCATAAAGCAGTTGATGCGCGAAAGCTCAGAGCTGATGTCTAAATACAGGCAGATGAGCGAAGAAGGCGAGGAATTCGAGGAAATTGTTGCAACTGCAAAAGAAAAGAGCAAGAGGCACAAAGCTTCAGTTGAAGAAAAAGCTTCCCAGCGCAAAAGGATCATGGAAGATGCAAAGAAACTAAAAAGATCTCCAAAGAAATCTTCCAGAAAAAAAGGCGGAAAAAAGAGGAAGTAGCTAAACTTCTTCCATCATTTCTTCTAATTCTTCATCTATTTTCACTTTCTTTCCAAACTTTCTTTTCAGTATGACTGCAGCTTCTGCAATTGTTTCAAGTATCACAATATTGCTCATGAAACAAATATTCAATACGTAAACTCCTGGAAGTGCAAGAAGGAGGGGAAGGAATGAATAAACCAGGCTCTTGAAGTGCATATCTCGGTTCCTGCTTTTCAGCTCTGCCTTCCAACTCCCCAGTCCCTGTTTCAGCAGATGTTTCAGGAAGTCCCTCTTTATTCTCTTCTGGAATGCAAAGAAGTTGATGGTAGCCAGCACCAACGAGAAAATCCAAAGGTACATGATATCCGGAGCAGGAATGCTGAACCACCTAAGCCAGAATGGGAACCTGCACACTCCTTCTGCTGGAAATATTCCAGGTTCTCCAACACTTAATTCAGTATTACCTATCAAATATCCTGGCTTAAATGCCATTATTTTCTTGATCCCAGGTTCATCGAAAGTATATTTTACCTGCCCGTTTTCATCAGTAATCAAAACATTTCCTTCAATAGTTACTTCTGCACCCACAATCGGGTCCCCATATTGGTCAACAATAGTAATAGTAGTTTCCTCCCCAACCATCACATCTTCAGCAAGAATCTCAATAACCCCAATCTGGATCACATCAAAAAGTTTCGCAACCTGCTGGTACCCTTCCGTATCCGCATACACAAGCCCATCTGGAGTAAACGGAAGCGATGCATATCCATGCTCATCAGCACTGGTGTCTTCCTCATTTGTAAATACATCTGCAAACGGAACTTCTGCCCCCTTATTGTTCACAATCTGGAAAAGCCCTTCCTCACCAACAATCAACTCCCCATCAATAAGTATAATTTCCAATTCCTTAAGCACACATTCCAGGTTTATGCAAAACTCATCAGATTCACAATCTGAATCCGAGCAGCATTCATACGGAATGCATTCATGATTTTTTACAATCCCGCATGGGCACACAACTTTTTTACAGACCCCGTCTGAGCATTCCTTATTAGCCTCACAGTCCTCATCTGTTTCGCAGAGGACGCAAATTCCATCTTTGCATAATCCGCTGAGGCACTCACAATCATCTTCACATTCTCCCCCCGCATCATGCTTTTTCACCCATTCCCCATTTTTGCAATATTCGTCTCCCTCACATCCATCCCCCTCATCACATTCCGGAAGCACATTCAGGGTGAAATCCCTGCAATACTCTACATAATCGTTTTCCGCACACACCGTAAGCAGGTAGGAGCCAGGCGGCCCGGAAGTAATCGGAATAGCCACTTCACCCTCTTCCCCGCGCAGTATCCTGGAGATGTTCCCGGTTCCACAACTGAATCCTGCAGGGCAATTCAGGATACTGGCAACGACATCATTTTCCCGGTAATCCCCCCTGTTCTCCACTGTTACTCCAAAGTTAAATGTTTCTCCCGCATCAACAGTATATGTGCCTATTGGCGGAATGAAAAGCTTGTGGTCCCGGCCCCCCGGACCGGAGCTGCAGGTATAATCCACATCAACCCAAATCCAATACTGAACTGCGCTACCATTATTCGGGAGCATAATCTGATAATCGCTTGTGCTTCCGTTCCAGTCCGGACGATTGTTCACCACATTAGCAACAAAAACAAGATTCCCTGACGCATCATTCAGGTACCCTTCCATGAAATCCGGGGAAGGCCCCCCATTCGCATAAGTATAGGTGGTTGGCACATCACTATATTCCCCGTATGTTAGCGTAAAATCACTTAATGAAGTGAATGTGTCGCTGCCATTTTGCCCACTCCCAATAAATGCATCAAGCTCTGTCAGATTTCCAGCCGCAAGCGGAAAAGTCATCATACTTGAATTTACCGCAATTACATTCATCGAAAGCCAGCTGTAACTACATGGAGGGTTTTGTGCAAGCATATCCAGCGGAGAGATGTTTCCCCCCATTGTAAAATGGGTGTATATAAGCCCTGAACCTAAATCAACTTCCCCATATAACCCATCCCACTGTCCAGTGCTCTCGATCGTATCCAGAAACAGCCCAGTTACATTCCCTCCCTCAGTTGTAACATTCGCAATAGAGAATATCACGCCAATTATTGCCAATAGCCCGAAAAGGCTTTTCATTACTTACAAGATACAATTAATCTTTATAAATACTGTGGTCTAAATCACTTCAATGGGTGAAACAGGCCCTGCTATCCGGAGTTCTCATATCCAATACCTCCCAATGTTATTGATTTTCATAGTTCTCTTTTCCAGTGCGGGCTTGGTTAATGACACCCCCTTTGCCAACGGCACCATCCCCGAAAATATCACCGGCTTTGTAGGCATAGATGAATTTCTCAATCTTACGAATGAAACCCAAAACAACCAAACAACCAAAGAGGAATTTGTTGATGTGAATGAATTTCTCAATTTTACGAATGAAACCCAAAACAACCAAACAACCAAAGAGGAATTTGTTGATGTGGATGAATTTCTCAATTTTACTGAATCCGAAGAGCAGGAAGAACCCCCTAAGAATGCCCCAGAACAGCAGGGACCAAAACCCCCAGGATTATTTCCTGATTCTGAGCCCAGCCTTAGTGCAGCCTGGCTCCCCTTCCGTGATGCAGGCCCTGTTTTGCGGGGGTCGGAACGAATTGAGCACGTGCAAAATTATGTTGCTTCAAAGCCCGTTTTCATCAGGGGTGAATTTATTCGCCAGGGAGTAACGCGCATTACCGTAGGCTCAGAATTCCATTATGAAAATGTTGCTGTTTCTGCATCCATAAAAGAAACCTTCCGGCAGAGCATTCATATTTACCATTTAGTGGGCACAGAGCGCCTGGACATAACATCCAATCCAGATTATTCAGTTGAGTTTCTTGATTTAAACAATAATGGCCTGATTGACAAACTGCAATGGACCGTCCCCCACCTTTCCAATCAGACCTTTGAAGTAGAAATCACGGTCCTGAACATCCAAAGCTATCCCATAGTAGGCGGAAACTGGACAGTGATGTTCAATACAACCGGAATTGCCAACCTTACAATAACCGCAATAAACAGCACCACCTGGACCAACTACTCTGATTCAGGTTACGACCTTAAATTCCTGGAAATCAAGTGTGGCAACCAAAGCCTTGATTACACCTGGCTTGGCGGGGATTGTTCTATTTCCGGGAATTGTTCTGTCTTTTTGGAAAACTATTCCTGCAACGAAACAGGATATGAAACCTCCAAAGTCCTCACTTCAGGGAAGCACCATCTCATGTTCAGTTTCGGGAACGAGGTTGCTTATGCGCACAATCAGGCAGGCGCAAATGAGAGCATTGCACAAATTTATGATACCACATATGGGCAGGATGGCGATACTGTAACAATCTCAGTAAACATGGCAGGGGAAACCACAATCGGGGGCAATTTCAGCCACACAATAGATGCAAATCTCACAGTTGAAGAAGATGGCTGGTACAAAGTATCCTATGGAACAACATGGCTCTCTACCGGAGCAGATAATAGGGCAATAATGCGCAACTGGATAATCAAAAATGGAGTAGCAGTAACCCCTTCAGAAACAAAATGCTACGTAAGAGATACAGAAACAGACAGGAACAAATGCTCCAATTCAGCAACCCTCTTAGTAAATGCTTCAGCAGGAGATAATATTACTCTTGTAGGAACAAAAGAGCACGGACAGGCAGGAGCCACAGTAACCGCATCCGATTCCTGGATATACGCACAAAAAATAGAGCGGGATGTTGCCCAAATCTATGATTCTACCGGAGGATTGGACATAAACACTCCTCAGACAGTAGGAATGGATTCTAATACAACAGTAGGAGATGGATTTACCCACTCAGGAACTTCTATACAAGTAGATGATGCCGGCTGGTACAAAATCTACTACACAGTAAACACAAAACTCATAGGGGCAGGAGACAGAAGAATCGTAAGAACCTGGCTAAGAAAGAACGGAGATACGAACATCACCCCAAGCATTGTTTACTCTTACGTACGTGATGAAGGAAGCTCAACAAACGGAGACCAGAACCACAATACAGGTGTACTCCTAGTAAATCTCACAGCCTTAGAGTATGTGGAAGTAAGAGTAGATTTAAAGAATGTGGATGGAACCGGACAACATGATACTACAGCAGACATGAACTGGATTCTTGTAGAAAAACTAAACACAGTTGACATATTCCAGACCCATGAAGAAGGGGGGCAACAGCAGATTGCAGAAGGAACTGAAGGAGCAATAGAGTTCGACACAGATGATATTGTAGGTGATTCATATTCGCACCCCGAAGCAGACAACATCACTTTTGTAAATGGGGGCTGGTACGAAATAAGCTACACCTTTGGCTGCAGTGATGATTACCTTAATGAAAGACACGTAATAGATTCATTCATTAGAAAGAACGGAGTAACCAACATCCACCCTTCCAACCAGACAATGTACACAAGAGGAACAGCAGACACTGGTACAGGAACCGGAAGCTTTGGAACAAACACAGTAACAGTAATTTACGAAGCAACAGCCGGAGATTCTCTGGAGTTAATAGCTTACCCCTTTGGAGGCTTCGTAAACACAACCTCAAATACCTCTTGGTTTAGCATAATCCCAATCAACGTTACAAGCGGGGATGGAAGAGTTTCATGGAACCAGTCCACCTTAGACTTAGGCGAAGGCTTCCAGTCCGAAGGAAACCTCACAGGCTCCGCAAACATAACCTCCAACTACACAAACACCAACGTAAACGTAACCTGCGATTCCGGCGACTGCACAGAAATCACCAACGACTGGGTAAATGGAATTGACATGAGTGACACCCAACAGTTCGTTGCAAACTTCACCTGCTCCAATTCCTCAACCGGCTCCTTCTCCGCAGTATTCAGCGTAATTTCCGATGAAGATTTAGGCGGAGATACAATCACAGTAAATTGCATAATTAACGCCTCATACCTCTTATGGAACCAGTCAACCCTAGATATAGGCTCAGTAACCCCAGGCACAACCGAAAATAAAGATGCCCTAATAACAGCCTACGGTGCAAACTCAGCAGTAACCGTAACAGAAACAACCGGAAACGGAACAAGTTTCATGAACGCCTACCCAACTTCAATCGGAACCATGAGCCACCAGGCAACCCAGCAGGTAGAATTCAACTGCTCCCCAGGAGTAGCACAATCAGGAGGCTACTACGAAGCAAACTACACAGTAACTTCAACACAAGACCCAACCGGAGACCTAATCACAGCAAGCTGCACAGTAGTTGAAGTAGATGTAATAACTCCCACCTCCCCAGCAGATGGAAGCTCCATAGACAGAGACTCGGTAAATGCAACAGCACCAGACTCCCAAACCCTCACAGCACAACTAAGCAACAGCTCAAGCGGAGTAACAGTTACATTTTATGCAAACCTTACAGACCCTGTAATCTCAGGACAAAACAACATAGAACTCGGTTCAGATGCAACAGATGGAAGTGGAATTGCAACCCTCAGCTGGGATGGAACAAATTCAGCAAGCGCAAAGATGTATGCAGGAAACTACACCTGGTGGGCAGAAGCAACCGGCTACACCTACAACGGCTCAAAATACGCCTACGTTTACATGGGTTTAAACGTCACATTCAGATACTCAAGCACTGACCCCAATGCAACATACAATGAAGGTGACATAGTAATCATAGATTCATTCCTGCACTCCCGCGGCCCAGAGTCAGATTCCCAACTAAACAACACATACAATGCAGCAGTCAATGCAACCCTTTCAGAACCCGGAGGCCCAAATCACATAGTTGAATTAGTAGACCCTGATGTAGAAGATGAGCCCCAACAGAGCATGGCACCACCAATGAGCCCAACAATACAAGAACAAGCCGAAGCATTAATCCATATTCTTAACCCCCAATCCTACCCAGCAATAGGAGGAAACTGGACAGTAATGTTCAATACAGAAGGAAGAGCAGATCTCAGAATCTTCCCAGTAGGAACAACCACCTGGGAAGGTGAAGAGCAAGACCTTGAATTCCTTGAAATAAAATGCGGAAGCACCCCAGTAAGCTATGAATGGTCCTACGGTTCAGTATTCATAAAAGATTACGAATGCACAGAAACAGGATACGAAACCAGCAGAGTATTCACTTTCGGAAAACACGACATAAAATTCGATTTTGGAGAAAACACAGAATACGCCCACAACCAGGCAGGCTGGTGGAACTCCAGCTGGAAAAAAAGAAAAGACATAAATATCTCAAGTGCAGGCACCATAGCAGCCCTCACACAGTTCCCGGCTTACATAAATCTTACTTACGATTCAGACATGCAAGCAGATTACGATGACCTAAGATTCATAAATGGAAACTGCTCTTCCGGTGGCTCCACAATACTCGCATATGAGCTTGAAAACTACACCGGAAGCAAAGCCGACATCTGGATTGGAATCCCAACCCTTTCAACAGGAAACAACTCAATTTGCATGTACTACAATAACTCCGCAGCAGCTACCGGCGAAAACGCAACAGGGGTCTGGGACAACGATTACGTAATGGTCCACCACCTCCAGGAAACCTCCGGAACAATATACGACTCCACCAAATACGGAAACAACGGAACAAACACAGGTGCAACTGCAACCTCAGGAAAAGTGGATGGCTGCTACAGCTTCTCAGGAAGCGAGTTCATAGATATACTGGACCATTCCACACTAGACCTGACAACTGCCCTAACCCTTGAAGCCTGGATAAACCCATCCAGCGTAGATGCATATGCACGAATAGTATCCAAATCCACTCCCTTAGATGATGACCCCTGGATAGCCTATGGCTTAGTATTCGATGATGCAAGCCACGCAGGAATTGAGATGGATGTGGGAGGAAACGTAGGTGAATTTACAACCTCCACAGTTTCCACAAGTACATGGTACCACATAGCAGCTACATATCTCGGTGGTGGGAACAGAAAAATATTCTACAATGCAAAT
>JAUWMC010000015.1 GCA_030613375.1 Microcaldota archaeon | reverse complement strand
CTTCAGTAATGCGCTTGTAGTGCGTAATGTCCAGATGCGCCTTGTGCTCATCCTTTCCACTTCCACCTTGCCATACATGGTCACCTAAAATTTTCCTACATGCAGCATTCAGCACATGCACCGCAGTGTGGTGCCTGCTTATCTGCTTTCTTCTTTTCAGATCCACTTTCCCATGCACTTTCTCACCCTTTTTGAATTTTGAAGAATCTTTTACCTCATGGAGCACAACACCAGCCTCCTTAATCGTATTTTTTACTTTCTCTCCTTCGAGCGTTCCAATGTCTCCGACCTGCCCCCCCCCTTCAGGGTAGAACGCACTCTTGTCCAGCACAACATATTTTTTCCCAATAACCTCAAGCACCTTTCCATCAAACTCAGGCTTTACATCATAACACAGGAGCTTGGTTTTCGGAATTCCCTCAACATCAATCTTCTCTTTTGTTTTTCCTTTCTCCCCCTCAGCTTTCCCCCTCACTTTATCATAGAAATTCATAGGAACGTCAACCTTAACTCCTTCTTTCTCCCCCACCTCAGCAACATATTCCGGAGGAATCCCGTGGCTCTTGTAAAGTACTTCCAGTTCCCCAAGCCCCACCTTTCCTTTCTTGAGCATGCTCGCAACCTTTCCGGCTCCCTTCTCCCGGGTTTCTAGGTACCTCCGTTTCTCCTCTTTGAGCACATTTGAAGTGGATTCAATAGCCCCTTCCAAATCCGGGAATAATCCCTTCAGCCTCTTTGCATGGTCCTCCAGCACTCCAGTATAATCCATCTCAAACCCGAACTCCTCGTCCATCCCAAAGGTTCTCCTCGTAATCATGCGGAGGTTATATCCTCCCCCTGCATTGCTCGGAAGCATCCCATCCTTAACCGTAAAGAGAAGAGTAAGAAGATGGTTCATAGAAGCATACATCGCCTGGAGAGGCTTCAGAGTCTCCGAGAACCCCGGGTGCCCTATCTCCGTTTCTATTTTTGCAACTTCAGCAGAAGGGTCAGGAACTTCCTCAATGTCCAATTTGCCCACTTTCTTGGCATATTCTAGGTAAACCTTATCATCCACTTTAATCCCAAACTTTTTCTTGTATTTGGGCACCATGGAGCCGTAAACTACTTGGTAGCTGTCAGGCACCCCATGTGTAACCCATGCAAATCTGCTCAGCCCTGCTCCCATATCAATAACTTTAGTGGAGAGCTCTCTGCTCTTCCCATTTGGAAGAATCTCGTACTGCATGAATACACAGTTCCCAAGCTCCAAGCCTCCAGAAAAGTACTCCATGGACGGCCCGAAGTTCCCCCCTCCCATCCACACATCCTCCATAAACGTAATCCTTTTGTCAGAGATGCCCAACTCTTTCATAACTTTGATATCGTGCATAAGAGCTTCATCCTTCCAGTAAAACAACCCTGTTTTCTTTGTGTTAAAGGCAAGCTGTCCGATCATCACGAAATTCGTATAGTGCCTTCCCGTAACTCCTACATTACTTATATCGGGAAAACGGATACACGGTTGGGGCACAATAAGCGGGTTTGCAGGGGGCTCCAGCTCCCCACTCACTACATAAGGCTGGAAATCGTTGATTGATGCAATTGTAAAATAGAGGTCGTCCCTCCACCTTGCAACAGTAGGATAAGGTTTCAGGCTTGTGTGCCCGTTCTTCACAAAATACTTTTCAATCGCTTTCCAGGTTTCCACATAACCTAACTTCTTGTTGCTCGGCGCATTCCCTATGAACTCATAACCAATGCAGGTTGAGTCTTCACAGGTATCTCGTTCAATAGGGCTCCAGAAGTGCCTTTTGCAGCTTTTGCACTGGTACCTTTCGAAGCCCAGCTCTTCAAGTGCTTTCACTTTATAGTGTTTTTCCCACTCGTTGGAGAACTGCTTGCGGAGCTCACCCTTGGTAATCGCCATTAATTCGATTTATAGAAGAAGTCTTTTAAGCATAAACCTGAATTTAATCAAGGCAACTATTTTTCTAATTTGATTTCTTCAGCAATCCTGCGCATCAAATCCTGCATTGAATGCTGTTCTTTAACTCTTTTCTTGAGAATTGCCCCTATATCTTTGGCCTTTTTGTGATTATCCAAGAACCACTCCATCTTTTTTGCGAGCTCCCCTGAATTTCCTTTTTCAAACATGCACTCTTCTTCAAACCCGGATAATATCTTATCAAATGCTTCGTTGCACACTAACACAGGCTTTCCAGAAGCCATTGCTTCAAGCCCCGTCTTGTCCAGGCTTCCTGTTTCGCTTGCAGAAACGAATACTGCGCATTCAGCATAAACAGCAGGCATTTCTTTATTAGGGATTTTGCCGGCGAGCTCCACCATTCCTTCCAGCCCAAGTTCCCTTACAACCTTTTTTAAGCCCCCTACAGTTTCTTTCTTTTCTGATGGGTCGTCACCCACAATTTTAAGTTTTAGGCCAGGGCGCCGTTTGCTTATCACAGAAAAAGCAGAAATTATGAGATCGTGCTTTTTCACCTTAGAAATTCTTGCCACATCCAGAAGGTATCTTCCTTCTGACCAATAGAACTTTTCCGAGTCTATGCCCTGATGTATCACAACTTTCTTTTTACTTTTTATGCGGAAACCCGACTCGGTGGTCGTCAGGATTTTCCTGCACATCTTTTCCGCAAGGGTAACCTTTGGGCTGGTGCCCCCATGGGCATAAAACATGATTATGGGTATCCTATGCAGCACAGTATTTGGATATATAGAAATAACAAATTCTGGACACATATGGACAAGTATTCTGTCCGGTCTGGTTTTGGAAATAAGTTCATTCAACATTATCACTTTCTTAGCCTTATTTCCGGATAGTTTGTGCAAGGTTACGTTCTTGGGCATTTTTGCCCCCACCCCTCGTAAGTGGGCTATTTCGACCTTTTCAAAGTACTTGGAAAGTTCCCTCATCCAGTCCACGAAGAATCCTAGCACATCTCCTTCTTTATCCATCTCCTGTGTTATTACGAGTAACTTCACATGCTCCCCTCTGAAATCTTTTTTAATATCTCCCCCCGCCTTTTTGCTAAAATCTCTATATCAAATTTAGCAGAGCGTTTTCTTCCCTCTACAACTAGCGAACTGCGCTCTTTATCGCTTAAGACAAAGAACGCCTCAAGAGCTTTGCGGATTCCCTTTACATCCAGACTGTCCGCCACTATTGCGCTTTTCCCAGCCTTTACGGTTGGATTTACTTCTTCCACAGCCCGAGTCGTTATTACCGGGATTCCAGAAGCAAACGCTTCCAAAACCACCAGTCCCCACCCTTCGTGGGAAGAAGGGAGAACAAGGACATCTGCTGTTGCATACTGCTTCCATAACTTCCCATGGTCTATTACCCCCAGGAATCTAACTTCTGTTTTCAGTTTTATTGATAACCCTTCAAGTTCTTTTCTTTTGGGCCCATCTCCCACCACTGTTAATGTAGAATCAGGGTATTTGCTTTTCAACTCTGAAAATGCATCTATCAACAAATCCACATTCTTTCCTTCTACCAATCTCCCTACAAATACCATGTTTTGTCGTCCAGCTCTTTTTGGACTAGTCATTTTTCTAGCCGATCTAATATCTGTACCCACTGGCAAAACGAATATTTTTTCCCCGGAAATTCCAGATAGTTCTAGTTTTTTCTTTATCTCTGGAGAAACAGTTCGGATATAATCAGCAGACCTGAGAATCCGTTTTCCAGTCCAATTTAGGAATCTATTGATCCAATTTTCACTTAGCCATTTTTTGTTATTTATAATATTTGCATGGACATCCACTATCAAGATCTTTTTTCTCCCTCTCATCGAGCAGTACTTTTTGAGTGACCAACCTAAAACTCCTGAAAGGAAAGCATCTTGAGTATTAATCAAATTCACCATACCATCTAGGAGAATATTTTTTCCAATATTGAAACCTTCTACTAAATAAAAAACAGGATTCTGTTTTACCCCGATAACTTCAAACCGTTTTCCACGTAGTATGCCACATTTAGTTGTTCCGACCTTTATAGTAATCGTATAAGAGTGATTAAGATATTTGGAATAGTGCTCCAACCTAGAAACCAGGTTCCCAACTTTTGTTTTTAAAAACGGAGAAGGGTCCCTGCTTATGTTGAGCACTTTAGTGGCGCCTCCCATTGTCTCTACTCTATGTAATGGGAACCATTTATTTTTAAATATCTAGCTCTAACTATTTTTCAATTTAGCTAGTAAAATGTCCTTGGTCCTACCAGCCAATTTTACGTCCTCCTTGGTAATCAGCAACTGTTTTTCTAACCCGATTCCCCTAAACATCTCCAATTTTGAAATTCTATAACTTCTGTAAAATACTACAAAATATTGCATTACAAAACTTATAACTGCTCCAGGGAACCCGAAGAAAGCTGTCAAAAATGGGAAACACAACAAGAATATACCCAGGCTGGCCATATAGTCGATCACCAAGCTTTTCTGCTGATCAATCGAGTTTATCAAAGCTCTTTGAGCTGCATTGATCCCATGCAATATCACTAATATAAGTAGAATGTTGAAGATAGGGATAGAATCAGTGTACTGTTCAGGAAATATGTTTTCGATTAACACTGGAACTAGGAAATACGCTATTAAACAGATCCCGATCGAGGTGTACAACCCTATTTTTGAAAAACCTAAGTACAGTTTCACTGCTTTTTCTCTTGACGTTTCGATAACCTTGGATATCATCGGGAGCGCTACTGCCTCTATTGATTCGGTTGCCACAGTGAGTGGCTGCAACATCCTTTTTGCTGCTCCGAAAAGTCCAACTTCAGATGTGCCGAAGTAATATGTGATCAACCAGACCGGAATTTCCCCCCCGATGTTTTTTATTTGCGAAGCCAATACCAAATATTTTCCCTTTTCCAACATGATTTGATAATATACATTTTCTTTGACTTCTTTGACAGAGAGGATCTTCTTTAGAAATGCAATCATATTCGGAAGCATAATAAGGGCGGATAGTGCTGAGCTCAAAGCAAGACAAGTCATAATCCCGGTCCCGCCAAGGTCGAGGTGCCACACCAATATCAATAAAAATAATATTTTAGAGAAAGAGGCTAAGAAATCCATTTTTGCCACTTCCCAAAACATTGTTCTCATAAAGAATGTCTGCCGCACCATAGCAAAAATTATCTCACTGATGATGTAAAACACAGAAAATTTCAGAATTTCTCCGATCTCCCTATGTTCCCATAGAAAGAGGTCTATTGAGATCACCAGTATTATTGATAATAAAATGCCCAGACCCAACCTTAGCAGCATGGCGGTTTTTAAGAATTTTTTTACAAATGGAAAATCCTTTTTTTCCAGTTTTTTGGTCACTTCGGATATTACTAGCCGTGAAGTTCCACAGTCACTAAGTCCTATTAGGAAACTAGATATGGAGAGAGCTAGGATATATCTCCCATATTCTTCAATGTTAACGCTCCAGATGATTATGAAAAAACTGATTAGTGATAAAATTAGTTTAATGTAGTTTGAAGTCCCCATAATCACAATTGATTTTATCGTTTTAGATAGCAGGTTCACAGTTCATTTCACCATTTCAGTTTTTTTAAACTGTTTGTTTCTTTAATTGGTTAAATTGCGGATAAAAATGAAGATTCTCTACATCTCCCCAATATATGTTCCTGGCAGAAGAGCCAATAGTGTCCAAGCCGTTAAAATGTGCGAGGCTCTAGCTAGACTTGGCCATGATGTAACAGTGTATTCATTCAGGGACGAATCGTTCTCAAGCAGCGTAGAAGAATTTTATGGGATAAAGTCTTCTCCAAAACTCATATTCAAAGATTTTACTCCAAAATCTGGGAGGAAACTACTTCCTTTCCTATTCCGTGCAATGAGAGAACTATCCCTGTCATCTTATGATGTAGTTATAACTAAAACATCAACGTCACTTTTGTTCCTTCTGTCCCTAATTCTGCCTAGGAACTCTAAGTTAATTTATGAATTTCATGTCATACCTAGTGGTTTTCGAGATGAACTTTTGATTAAATTATCATCTAGGAGGTTGTCCTTGGGTGTGACAATATCTCATTCCATACAGGATTGGGCAAGTTCGCAATCCTTTGAGTCTATACTTCTACAAGATGCAGCGGACACCAAACTAATCGCGTCAACAAAGGCAAGAGCAATATCCACATCACTTTCTGATTCTAAAGTTGGTTATTTTGGTAAAATAGATCTCGAAGGAGCATATTCATGGAAAGGCGTAAAAACTCTTCTTGAAGCGACCAAACACAAGTCTCCAGACAATCCATGGAGACTCCATCTTTTTGGTTCAATCGCTGATGGAGAAATGAAATCTATATCCCGCGATTTCGGAGATCGCGTTATTGTTCATGGGCATATTCCTCCCGGTGATGTCGCTCCATTCATGAAGGCTATGGACATCTTGGTTATCCCCAATTCCAACAAGAAAAAGATCTCTTCTGAGTATACTAGTCCATTGAAGTTTTATGAGTATTTGGCCTCTGGTCTTCCTATTGTTGCATCTAATGTTCCGAGCATAAAGCTGATTGGAGAAAAAAAAGGGGTTTATTTTTTTGAACCCGATAACGCATTAGATCTCTCTAGGAAGATAGTAGACGCTTTAAATGGAAAGAAGAGTTTCCAAAGAAATGTGTATTCTTGGAAAGACAGGGCAACTGAGTTAGTTCTTGCCTTAGAACAATCTGATGGAGGGGGGTAGATATGAATTTCACTGAGACAGAAAAATGGGATAATTATGCAAAAAATCTTGGGAAGACCAGTTTTCCAATGGAAATAATGGAAAAATACTGTGAAAAAGGCGTAGTCTTGGATCTTGGATGCGGTAAAGGGTACCATGCCGATCACGTAAGAAAATTTGCGGCTGAAGTTTATGCAATAGACCCTTCAAAACTATGTATAAAAGAAGCCAAGAAGCAATTTCCAGGGATAAGATTTATGGTTGGTTCTGCATATGAACTTCCATTTAACCAAGAGACGTTTGATTGCGTTTATGCAATTGACGTCATAGAACATTTGGATGAACCAGAGAAGATGTTGGGGGAGGCCAGAAGAGTGCTTAAGGAGGGAGGACATCTGATTCTTCAGACTCCAAATTACCCAATAAAGCGGCTTTATGATTTGCTTAATTATATGAGGCCTTCTGTTAAATGGAGGAGAGATTGGAGGGATGATCCCACACATGTATCTAAATTCTCTTTTTCTTCACTTGAAAAATCCATTGGAAAATTTTTCACTATAAAAGATATCTTCTCTAGAAACATTCTTCTTGAGAATAGGGTGGCTTTCCTTAAGGCTTCTAAGAGGAACAAATTTGGTCTTTTAATGGGGCAAAAAACAATAGTTGTCGCGAAAAAATGATCGAATTTATTTTTTGAACTCCAACAACGCAACAGTACCCTTCCCCTTCAGACTTCGTTGTTTTCCAATTCTATATGAAATCCACACTATTATTTTGTAAAGGTATGTGTTGGAAGTTATCAACGCTATTGGCAATATGGGGAAAAAAATATCTTCGATCTTCCCCCCGACTCCAATTTCTTTGAACAAATCCATATAGAATTCATGAGACCTTTTTCCAGGGGAACCGGGGTGTTCTTTCAGATATTGGCTTTCCTTGCCTTTGAAGGATTTAGCAAATGCAAATATTATTCTTCTACAGTTGGCGATTGCTCCATACTTCATAAATGGGAAAAACACGGACCAAAAATCCAATTCACTACGAATCTGGCATCTCATGGGTTCAAGTGCTATGAACCTTCCACCAGGTTTAAGGACCCTGTGAGCGTTTTTTACCACTTTTTCAGGATTGGATACATGGTGGAGCAACCCATATGACAGGACCACATCAAAACTACATTCAGGAAAGTCTATATCTTCCGCGTCACCAACAACGAATTGTATATTCTCATTGTCAGGAAACTTTTCTTTAGCCAGTTCTATTTGTTTTTTCGATAAATCCATCGCGATAATGCTTTTGCAGTCTCTAGCCAAATGTTCTTCTAGAAAACCAGAACCACATCCGATATCAAGTATACTCCTGTTCTTGCACAATTCCTTCCATTGTTTTACAGTTATCGGAAAGTATGCATCATGAATTCTCTCCACATACCTTTGATATTCTCTTGCATGTTTGTCATATGCTTCTCTCTGTTTTTTCTTATTCCCCATCCGTTCACCTAGTTCATGGACTGATGATCCCCTCCATCATTCTATTAGCTTTCCTATAAGACTCTATTGTTCCGATGTCTAGCCAATAAGGTAGTTCTGTGCTGTATGCACCAAGTTTTCCCATCTCTGCGAGTTGCGGAAACAATGAGAATTCAACTTTTGTTTTTTCATAACCTAACATCCGTAGAGCTTCAGGCTCTAATACATAGTATCCTGCGTTTGCGAGGTTGGACGGAGCCTCTTCTTTTTTTGGTTTTTCGATAAATTTGGAAATCTTGTTGCCATCAAGTTTGGCTATCCCAAATCGTTCCACATCCTCATTAGGTACTTCAAAAAGAGCAACAGTACCAAGAAACCCATCCTTCTTGTGAGTTTCCACCATCTCTTTGATGTTTATTTTCGTCACGTTGTCTCCATATGCAACTACCACCCTCTCATCGATACTCTCTTCATTTACAATGCACTTCAAATCTCCCCCTGTTTCCCAACACAAAGTGCTTATCGTTTTTACTGGAACACCATAATCCACGTGATTGAAATAGCGCTCTATCAATTCCTTTTGGTGTGAAACCCCCACATATATGGTTTCGAGATCAGGTAGGGTCTTTAGGTTTTTTATTACGTACTCTATTACCGGTTTCCCGCCAACTGGCAGAAGAGGCTTAGGAATCGCGTAAGTAAGTGGCCTAAGCCTAGTCCCTTTTCCACCAGCAAGTATAATCGCTTTCATCAACAAACCCCCCTAAACCATTCAACAGTTATTTTCAGGCCTTCATTTAAACCTATTTTGGGCTCCCACCCTGTTCCAGATTTTATCTTGGAGATATCCGGCTTCCGCTTAATTGGATCGTCTTCCGGAAGCTCATGGTAAATTATTTCTGAATCAGAATTGCAAACCCGCTTCACTTCCTCGGCAAGCTGGAGTATTGTGTACTCTTCAGGGTTTCCTAGGTTGTATACTTCTCCCCCCCTACCTTTCTCAGACAGTAGCATAAGCCCATTAACTAAGTCATCCACATAGCAGAAGCTCCTGGTCTGCTCTCCATTTCCATAAACAGTCATTTTCTCATTTTTCAGCGCCTGGCATATGAAGTTAGGCACTACCCTGCCATCATCCTTCAGCATATTTGAGCCATAGGTATTGAATATCCTTGCCAGGACCACATCTACCCCATATTTCATCTTATAGTTCATGCAGAGCGATTCAGCAAAGCGCTTTCCTTCATCATAGCAACTCCTTGGTCCCACCGGATTTACATTTCCCCAGTAGTCTTCAGTCTGCGGGTGTATTTTTGGGTCTCCGTATACTTCGGAAGTCGAAGCTTGGACCACCCGTGAGCGGTGCCTCTTTGCGTTCTCAAGCACGTTTTTCATTCCAATGGAGTTAGTTTCTAGGGTTTCCAGAGGGTACCTTTGGTAAAATACTGGGCTTGCTGGTGAAGCCATATTGAATATCAGGTCCGCCTTTATGTCAAACGGGCTCGTTATGTCTTTTTCAACAAATTCAACATCCAATCCTTTGATATTCTCCCTTTTTCCTGTGAGCAGGTTATCTATGCAGATTACTTCATTATTTTCAGAGAGCTTTCTGCAAAGGTGACTTCCAATAAAACCGGATCCTCCTGTAATCAGAATCTTCATTCAATCCCTCTTTTTTTTAGTATCATAAGATAGTTCACCCTTCCAACACCAGGGAAATTAGCCAAGAAGAAGCTAAGCAGAGTAAGCGGCTTAAAGGAAAAACACCTTCCCGTATAGAAAACTTTTTCTATTTTTAGATCATGCAAGGATGAGAAGGTTTCCTGCCCCTTTTCTGAAAGCAATTTTTGTATGGATTTTGGGGAGTATGGCCTCACATGCGTAAATGTGTCCCAGAACTCCTTCCTGGGCATCTCTGTTGCCAGTGCAATCTCCCCATTTTTTTTTAGAATCCGGTTCATCTCCCTGAACATTTCCAGCGCTTCCTGGTAGCTTAGGTGCTCTATAAGCTGCCTGCAGTGGATTGCCTCGAAAGATTCATCTTTAAATGGTAGTTTTGTAGCGTTTCCAGAGTGTACTGTGTACCCCTTTTCATTGCAAATCTTAATAGCATCCTTATTGATTTCCAACCCTTCAAAATTTTCCGGGTCGTGCATCAAAAACCCTCCTTTGCCGCATCCCACATCCAAGGTCTTCTTCCCCTTAAACCTGCTGGCAACGTATGAACCCTTCAAAAACATTTTAATGTCATTTATCTGCATCTACACACACTTCTTTGTATATTTCTTCTGTTCTTCTTTTTATGCTTTCCCAGGAAAAACGCGCTTTGACATCCTGCACTGCGTTTTCTGAGATTTCTTTTCGTTTAGTAGTATCAAGCAGGAGTTTTTCCAGATTCTCAGCAAGCTCCTTTGGATCATCCGGTTTTACCAGCACTCCATTCTCCCAATTTATTATGATGTCCGTTATCCCTCCAACAGAAGTGCCTACCGGAACAACCCCGCAGGCCATTGCTTCGATAAAAACTATTCCAAATCCTTCATCCCTGGAAGGCCTGCAGAACACATCCGCAGCCGTGTAATATTTTGCAAGCTGCTCGTGTGGGACAGGCTCAAGGAAACGGATTCCATCCATGGCCATTTTTCGCAGTTTTTCCTCATCTTCACCCTTGCCGATTATCAGCAACTCAGCTTCAGGAATCTTCTCGCGCACGTTTCCAAATGCTTCAATTAACGTATCAATTCCATTCTTGGGTGCAAGCCTGGACACAGTTAAGATAACCTTTTTTCCCTCAAGCCCAAGCTCATTGCGCATGTTTCCTTTTCTTGAGAATTTTTCAGTGTCAACTCCATTGGGGATAACCACAACTTCTTTCACTCCAAGCTCGTTAGCTTTTCTTTCCAGATCTTTGCTTACCGCATGTACAATATCTGCATTTTTCAATGTCCAGGAAATAATTGGCTTCAAAATTCCCCCGAACTTCCCGGAGTTTTCCTTGTAATCTCCCATATCTCCTCCCTGTATCGTTACTACTGCACGCTTTCCGGTAAGCTTCTTGAGCAGAACTGCAGCAGTTCCGGCAGAAAACGCCATCGTCCCGTGGTAAACATCAACTTCTTTCCTGCGTTTCCAGCCTTCAATTACAGAAGAAACCAAAAATGTGAGCAGCTTCAGGTTCTGCACCATGAGCATTGGAACGCGGACAACATCAACTCCTCCAATATTCTCTTTGTTTGCGAGCTCTTTGCTGAACTTTCCCGTAACCATCGTCACGTTATTTTCTTTTGCAAGCCGCTCACATAATTCTTTTGCGAATATCTCTGCACCCCCCTCTTTGTTCGGATAATAAAATGCGCAAAGATGAAGAATTTTCATTACCAGCAGACCCCTTCGTAGTTCTTCCCGCTCTTCTTCCTGAGCAGTTTCCTCCCATCAAAAACCTGCCTTTCAGAATAGAGCGATTCATCAGAAAACTCTTTCCACTCAGTAAGTATGAACACAATTTCCGCATCCTCAACAGCTTCCTTTGCGCTTGATGCATACGCAAATCCATCACCGAGAAGCGCCTTCGCGTTTTCCATTGCTTCTGGGTCATATGCCTTGACCAGAGCACCTTCTTTCACTAAAGCAGGAACAATCTTGAGCGAGGGCGCCTCACGCATATCATCCGTATCCGGCTTGAATGCAAGCCCCAAAACCGCAACCTTCTTCCCGGAAAACACCCCAAGTTTCTTTTTTGCAAGCTCAACCAGCTTGAGCGGCTGGCTTTCATTTACCGCCATAACTGCCTCCAGCAGCTTTGGGTCAGCATTATTTTCCTTTGCAGTATGGATAAGGGAGTTTACGTCCTTTGGGAAACAGCTTCCTCCAAACCCGATTCCTGAGTTTAAGAACTGGGGGGAAATGCGCGCATCCATTCCAACCCCTTTCATTACATCATAAACATCAATTCCAAGTTCCTTGCAGACGTTCCCTATCTCGTTTGCAAAGGAAATCTTGGTTGCAAGGAGGGAGTTGCTTGCATACTTAATCATCTCAGCAGTGCGCAAAGTGGTTTCCAGCTTGGACGCATCCGTAAAGGAATAAAGCTCCTTAAGTTTTTCATGCACCCAGCTTTCTTTTGCACCAAGCACAACCCGATCCGGCTTCATAAAATCATTAACCGCTTTCCCTTCCCTGAGGAATTCAGGGTTCATTGCAACTCCAAAATCCTTTGCACCTTTGGCCCTGAGGATTTCTGCAATCTTTTCGGAAGTTCCTGGCGGCACTGTGCTCTTCACAACAACTACATGCTTCCCTTCTTTTTGTGCAAGCACCTCACCAATCTTCTCTGCAGCACTCTTAATATATTTCAAATCAGTGCTTCCATCTTCAGAAGAAGGGGTTCCAACGCAAATGAAAGTAATCTCGCTATCCATGATTGCGGAATCCGCATCCAGGGTCGCTTTAATCCGGGAGCCAAGGTTTTTCTTAAGCATCTCCTCCAGCCCGGGCTCGTAAATCGGGCTTTTTCCGGAATTAATCATTTCAACTTTTTTTGGGTCCAGATCTATGCATCGAACGTTATTCCCGGCTTCAGCTAGGCAAGTGCCCGTAACAAGCCCTACATATCCTGTTCCCATTACAGAAATATTCATTCTACTCCCGTTCCTTAATCCATTCGTAATAATTCCTGAGGCCTTCATCTATTTTCATTTTCGGCTCCCAGCCAAGTTCCTCCTTTGCCTTAGTGGCATCAGACAGAGTGTCAATCACATCTCCTGCCTGGTCTTCAGTATAAGTAAGCTCTGAGCTGCTCCCTGCAATCTGGACTATTTTTTCCGCAAGCTCCTTCACGGAAATTCGGTTCCCTCCCCCCAGGTTGTATGGCCCGGTTTTCCCTTTCTCCAGAGCAAGTATCGTACCCTCCACAATATCTCCAACATAAGTGAAATCCCGAGTTTTTGAGCCATCCCCGTAAATCTCTATTTTTTCATTCTTCATGGCTTTTTTGAAGAACTTGTTTATTGCAAGGTCAGGCCGCACCCGGGGGCCGTAAACAGTAAAGTATCTCAGCATAGGGATTTCCATTCCATAAAGCTCGGAGAAAACTCTGCACATCCCTTCTCCAGCCACTTTCGTAACTCCATATGGAGAGATCGGCTCAGTCGGATGCTTTTCATCATAAGGGAGATAGTGGGTTTTCCCATAAACCGAAGAGGACGATACAAACACGAATTTCTTTACTTTAGCATCTTTTGCTGCAACAAGAACATTGAGCATCCCATCCATATTTACGGAAACGGTTTTCTCAGGGTTTTCCACCGAAACCCGCACGCCTGCCTGCGCAGCTTCGTGTATTACTGCATCTACCCCTTCCATTGCCTTTTGCACGGTTTCCTTGTCCCGCACATCCCCAGTAATCAACTCAAAGTTTGGATTTTCCATGCACTTGGTGAGGTTTTTCTGCTTTATTTCAGGGGGGTAATAATCATCAAAATTGTCCAGCACTTTCACAGAATGTCCCTCCTGCAGCAATCTTTCTGTGAGATGGCTTCCAATAAAGCCTGCACCTCCCGTAACCAAAATCATCTTTGTCATAAGCCTCCACCACTTCCTTTTCTTGCGACTAGAATGTATCCACTACACATTATCTGATCCTCCTTCTTTTCTTTACGTGCATCTCCATATTGCACTATGTAATCCGATAAGAAATCTAATGTATCCATCACCTGTGCGGTTATCAGGAAAAATGGTTTGAGTATTAGACTTGTTCCCATTGGAAATTCAGCTTGGAAAGCTAGTCTTTGATACAAATTTGCAAATGCATTGAGTATTCCCCCAGTTGGCTCTAACACAAGTATGTCAAGATCCATAAATTGGTCCTTTAGCCAGTATTTACTGAATCTATAGTAGTCCTCAGGTGTTTCATGTAATGGATACAGGAAGGGCACACTAACTATGGCCACACCCCCACCCCTCAAGACCCTCTTAATCTCCGTTACTACACGCCAAGGTCTCCTAGTGTGTTCTAAGACAGAAGTACACAATACTAAGTCGAATGTTTCATCAGCTATTTCCTTCATGTCTTCTGCATCACATACTACATCTGCTTCTTTTTGTGGATTAACATCCAAACTTTTGAGGTTTGGGAAATATTCTTTGTATGGTGACCCTCCACCCCCAACATCCAACACCTCTCCCGCTGTGCGATACTTTTTCAATATTTCCCTTTCCTTTTTTCTATAAACCTTTCTTGTTAGCCATTTTTTTATGCTCATCACCCCACCTCAACACAGTAGTTACCCTTTTTCGTATGCTCCAGACAAAATCCATGCCCCCACAACCAGATATACTGTATTCCCCCCTTTTAAATATTTATAGTTTAATCACCTCTGTGGATGCAAAGATGGAATTGCTGTTTGTTACTCCGATATATCCTCCTGAAATCGGGGGACCTGCAACTTATTCTAGATACATCTCAGAGGAATTGCGCAAAAGGGGTCATATTGTAAACATAATTTCGCTTGGCGAGCAGCAGGATTCCAAAAACATCTCATTCATTTCAAAGAAGAATTCCAAGGCAAAGCAGGAATACCTCCTTTTCAAGAAAATAATGGGAAAAGGAAAGAATGCGGATGCAATATTTGCATTGGACCCACTTGCGGTTGGGCTGCCTGCTCTTGCAGCATCAAAACTCCTTAAGAAGAAGCTAATCGTGCGTTTTGTTGGGGACATTCCCTGGGAAAAAGCAAGAAGGGAAGGAAAGACTTTCAAAATGCTTGATGATTTCCTTGCAAAACCCAATGCGTATTCCAATCTGCTCAGGCTGGAAAGGCTTGTGCTTAATTCTGCACACAGGGTTATCATTCCCTCAAATTACCTGAAAAGTGTTCTCGTGCGCCACCATGGAGTCGATCCTGAGAAGGTTGCACTGGTGCCCAATTTTGTTTCTGTTCCGGAGGATTTGGATAAGGAGGAATTGCGTAAAAAGCATTCAATAGATGGAAAAGCAATGCTGTTTGTAGGAAGGCTCGTTCCATGGAAAGGAGCAGATGAAATTTTGAAGCTTTTTGGAAGGCTCAGGGCAGATATCCCTGAGTTGAAATTCTACATAATTGGAGAGGGGCCTGAGGAGGGCGCACTCAAGGAGCTTGCGCCAGAAGGCGTGATTTTCCTTGGGGACCGCAGCCACCTTGAAGTCCTTGAGTACATGGCCGCATCTGACCTGCTTGTGCTCAATTCCACATATGAAGGGCTTTCCCACGTGCTCATAGAAGCTGCCAGGATAGGTGTGCCAATTATTTCTTCAGATGCAGGAGGGAATCCGGATGTTGTATGTGGGGATTCACTTTTCCCTGTTGGGGATTCAGACCGCTTTTATGAAAAAGCAAGGAAAGTACTTTTAGAAAAAGAATTTGCATCTTCTCTCTCTGCACAAAACAGGGAAAAGGCATCAATATTTGATATTTCGGTTTCAGCGGACAGGCTGCTGGAAAACCTATGATTTTTTATATCTCTTTCTGGTTATTTCTCCTGATGAAAGTCCTAATTACTGGTGGGAGTGGTTTCATAGGCTCCAATCTTTCAAAAGAGCTGCTTTCCAGGGGCCATGAAGTAAATATCTTGGATCTTTCTGACCAGCCAGCCATCAGGCTGAGCGGTGCATTGTTTCACAGAGGAACGATAACACATCAGGATTTTGTGGAAACTGCAATTTCAGGATGTGAAGTTGTTTTTCATGAGGCTGCACTTACATCAGTATCCGAGTCGATAGAAAATCCTGAAAAATTCAGGAAAGTAAATACATGGGGGACAAGGAACGTGCTTGAGGTCTGCAGGAAACATGAGGTGAAAAAAGTAATCCTTGCTTCCAGCGCGGCAGTATATGGAGATGAACCTACGCTTCCCAAATCCGAAGAATCTTTTATTATGCCAATTTCTCCCTATGCGGAATCTAAGGTGCAGAATGAAAAGGATGCGAAGGAGTATTTTGAGGAATATGGCCTGGAAACGGTCTGCCTGCGTTACTTTAACGTCTATGGCCAGGGCCAGGACCCCAAATCTCCGTACTCTGGAGTAATCTCCAAATTCATGGATTGTGCAATGGGGGAAACGCAGCCGGTAATTTATGGTGATGGAAATCAGACAAGGGATTTTGTATTTGTGGAGGATGTGGTTAACGCGAACCTTCTTGCTATGGAGAAAAAGGGGATTGGGGGGGAGATTTTCAACATAGCTACTGGAAAAGAGACTTCTGTGCTTGGGCTTTGGGAAGAGATACTGGCGTTATCCGAGTTCCAGTGCGAGCCCGAGTTTGTCCCTGCAAGGGAAGGAGACATTCTTCGTTCAGTTGCAAGCATAGAGAAGGCAAGGAAGATTCTGGGCTATGAGCCTAAATATTCTATAAAGGAAGGGCTAGAAAAAACAATGGAGTGGATGAAAAATGCTCGCTAGGAAAGCACGTGATTTTGCTGCAGAACAATGGTGGAGGTTTTTGCTTGGTCTGCAGATGCTTACGCTTGTGAACTTTGTATTGCTAGTAATTACTTCCTCAGATAAATTGAAGGTTGTAATTCCAGTTGATTATACTTTCGAGCTTGTACTTCTCTTGGTTCCGGTTGCGCTTATTGGTGCCTGGTTTGTGGGGCTTGTTTTGGAGAAGTACGTTAAATTTCCGCAGGCACAAGAACGTGCAGCAAAGAAGAGGAGCCCAACTTGGAACGAGAATTTCTCTAAATTGGATGAAATCTCAGCAAAGCTGGACAAGCTTGAGAAAAAGATGGGCAAGAAGTGATTTTTATGGCAAAATACTTTGGAACCAACGGAATCCGTGGAACATTTGAGAAGCTTAATCCCCAGTTTGCGCTAAAGGCAGCACAGGCGATCGGAATTTACTTTAAACGAGGAAAGATTCTTGTGGGCAGGGACCATAGATTAACCAGCCCGACTCTCCATAAGGCGGTTTTGAGCGGCCTGGAAAGCGTTGGCTGTGAGGTTGTTGATTTAGGCATGGTTTCTACTCCCACCGCAGAATTCATGGTTGAAAAACTTCATCCTGATGGGCTCATTATAATTACTGCATCCCATAATCCTCCGGAATGGAACGCGCTCAAGGTAACTGATGGAAAAGGAGTTGCAATTTCCAAGGAGCGAGGGGAAGAAATAGAAAAACTGATTGATGGTAAGGTTGAGCTTGCTGCCTGGGACAAGGCGGGCTCCACTACTGATTATTGTGGGGCAACCGAAGAACATATTGAAGCAATTCTTAAGGAAGTGAATGTGGAAAAACTCAAGGAAAAGAAATTGAAGGTTGTGCTTGATTGTGCAAACGCTGTTCCTGCACTCATTGGCCCTGAGCTGTTTGAGAGGCTTGGGTGTGATGTAATCCTGCTTAATGAAGAGATAGATGGAACATTTCCTGGAAGGCCTTCTGAGCCCAGGGAAGAAAATATTCAGAAACTTCTGGAAATTGTAAAGGAATCTGAAGCGGATTTTGGAGTTGCTTGGGACGGGGATGGAGACCGTGTAGTAATGGCGGATGAAAACGGAAATTTTGTTATTGGAGACAGGGTGTTTGCGCTTTCTGCGCTTCTTAAGCTCAAGAAGCATGAAGGGGCGTTGGTTACTACGGTTGCAACCAGCAAGGTAGTGGAGGATGTCGCTTCTAAGTTTGGGCAGGAGGTAATCTATACTCCTGTAGGTGCACCGTATTTGTCTGAAGAGGCTGCAAAGGGAAAATGTGCTATGGCTGGGGAAGAAGTAGGCGGAGTGATCTGGCCAGAGGTTTCACTTGCAAAAGATGGGTTTCTTACTGCTGCAAAGATTGCGGAAGCACTCTGCGAAAAACCTCTGAGTGCGTGGCTCAAAGAGTTTCCACTCTATTATAATGTGAAGGGCAAGGTTCCCTGCGAATTTGAAAAGATGCAGGGAAAAATCGAGAAACTTCCAATCCCGGAAGATGCGAAGAAAGTAATCAAAGTAGATGGAGTAAGGATTAATTTTGAGGATTCCTGGGTGATTTTCCGCCCTTCAGGCACAGAGCCGGTGATTAGAGTATTTGCAGAATCCACGGATGAGAATAAAGCTAAGGCTCTTGTAGAGAAATATGAAAAAATGTTGAGATTGTAAATTGTTTGCACAAGCGAACAAAATATTCATCTTTTTGTTTGTGTTGGGGAACAAAATGTTTAATTTTAAGCTAAAAAGGGTATTTTTGTCTGCATAAGCGAACAGAATACTCATGCTTTTGTCTGTTGAGGCGAACAAAATGTTTAATAAGTTATCGCAACTAAAAGTATCCATGGAAGAAAAGGACATCGAGCGAATATCGATTAATAGTGAAAAACTCAAGCAATGGGCAGCCCAATTCAAATCAAGGAGATGCCTGTACGATGAGATCGCGGGAGTTTCCCAGGAATTTTATGTGGGCATAAAAGGGGTGAGGGGAATTGGGAAAACTACAATGATGCTTCAATTATGCAAAGAAACTACAAATTCTGTATACCTCTCTGCAGACGCAACCTATCTGAGGCACTATTCAATCTATGAAATTGCAGATGCATTGCGGAAAAAAGGATTCAAAACTATCTTTATAGATGAAATTCATACTAGGCAGGGCTGGGCAGAAGACCTCAAAACAATCTACGATGAACATGCAGTAAGGGTTTTCTTTTCTGGCTCCTCCAGCATAAACCTAAAGAATACTGGAGCAGATCTTTCAAGGAGGGCGGTTGTATATTCACTGGAACCGGTTTCCTTTCGGGAATACCTTAACATACGAAAGGGCATGGATATCCCGGCATATTCTCTCAAGCAAATTCTGGAAAATGCAGGCCCACTCTCAAGAAAATACCTTCCTGCAAAAGAATGGATGGAGGAATACATGCGTTTTGGGGGGGTTTTCTACTCAGGCAAAGGTTTCCAGAAAGCATTGGAAAATTCCCTGGAAAAGGTGATTACGAAAGACCTTCTTGCACTAAGGGACATAAACCTCAAATATGAAGAAGATGCGTATCGCCTCCTATATCATGTTGCAATTTCCCCTCCATTTGAAACAAGCTTTTCCTCAATAGCGTCAAAGCTCGGAATCTCAAAGGCATTTGCAATCCGGCTTGTTTCTGACCTGGAATCTGCGGGTCTGTTAAAATCAGTTTATCCCTGCACAACTGCAGGAAGGAATGTTAAAAAAGAACCAAAGATATATCTCACTATCCCAATTAGGGCACTTCTTGCATATCCTCTCAATAAGGGTTCTGCAAGGGAAGAGTTTTTCGTGAACCACGTTTTTCCCGAATGTTATTTTAAAACAGAAAAAGGGCAGAAAACCGCGGATTTCAGGACAGGAGAATTCAAAATAGAAGTTGGGGGAACATCCAAGGACTTTTCCCAGAACCCGGATTATATCGCTGTTGATGGTGGGCTTGCTGAGGGAAAGAAGGTGCCTCTTTTCCTTTTCGGGTTCCTTTACTAAGCCATTTTGTATTACCAACAGTACAAATTAGCCCCATTTTTGTATTGTTTGTGATGCACTTTGAGCATTAATTATGCGGATATTTGACTGGTGACTAACAATAACCTTAGCAGAAATGCATTTCCTTAGAGAAAAGATGAAAGGGCAGAAACTAAAGTTCGCCTACCCTTCTCTGCATCTTCTTTTTGAGCCTGCGCCTTTTCTTCTTTACCCATTTCCAGCGCATGCGCCCTTTCTTTTTCCATTTTCTTGGTCTTGATCCCAAATAATCACCAATAGAGAGTTAGGTTAGTCTCCCAAAACCTTATAAAAGCGGAAAGAAACCGAAACTTGCAGAAAGGTTTAAATACTCAAAATTAATCATCTATGCATGGTGAAGAATGTCTTCATAGATATCGACGATACTCTCTTCCCTACTTCTGAATTTGCAGAGCTTGCAAGAAGGAAGGCAATACGTGCAATGATTGAAGTTGGATTGGATGGAGATCAAGAAAAGCTCTATGGAAAACTGTTAAAGATAATCAAAAAAAAGGGTCCGAATTATGATCATCATTTTGATGAATTGTGCAAAGAATTGAAACTAAAGCACCCTGCAAAATATGTAGCTGCTGCAGTAGGTGCATATCATGCAGCAAAGGGCGCGATCCAGCCTTATCCTGAGGTTCCAAGAACCCTAATGAAGCTGAGGGAAAGTGGCTATCTTCTTTATATTGCAACCAACGGGACTGCAGTAAAGCAGTGGGATAAACTAATCCTTTTGGGAGTACACATATTCTTTGAAGAGGTTTTTGTTTCGGAAACAATGGGAATGGAAAAAAATGTAAAATTTTTCAGGAAAGCATTGAAGCATATTGGAGCAAAGCCTGAAAATTGTGTGATGGTGGGAGATAAACCCAGCATAGACCTATTTCCTCCTAAGAAATTAGGGATGAAGACAATACGTGCTATGATGGGAGGGAGACATACAATCAAGCCAGGAAAAGCTGATTTTGAAATGAAGAATTTCTCGGAACTTCCAAAGCTCCTGAAGAAGATATAATTTTAATGCCTTTCCTGTGTAAGAATGACTAACACGGTGTACTTATGAACAAATTGATGCTCATTGGCGTTTTTGCCATAATGTTGGTTATGTTTGGATGCAGCAGCTCAGGATGTAATTCTGATGCGGATTGTGCCAGCTGGCAGGCATGCAACAACGAAACAAAGGCATGTGAGACAGGAAAGGGTTTCTGCACACTTGATGCAGATTGTCCGGGTGAGGATAATACATGTGATGCAGGAACACATATTTGTTCAAAGGGCTCTAATTGCACTTCTGACTCTGATTGTTTCTCATCCTGGCAGGTTTGCTCTAAAACAGAAGGACTGTGCAAGCCCAGGATGGGTTTCTGTGCAGCTGATGAAGATTGCAATACACAACTGGAAGAATGCAACTCAGAAAGTCACCAATGTGTTACAAAGCCAGGGATTTGTTACAGTGATTATGACTGCGGAGTCTGGGAAAACTGCGATGTTGTTACCAAAACTTGCTCTGCAAACGAGGGAAGGTGTACAACATCTGCAGATTGTGAGCAGTGGCAAAATTGCAATGATACTACTCACATGTGCGGTGCTACTACTGGTTATTGCATAAATGATGGGGACTGTGAACAGTGGCAAAATTGCAACTATGATACGCACAAGTGCATTACTGCAATAGGTTCATGTGGGCATGATGCGGATTGCGAAGCCTGGCAGTATTGCGAGATGGAAACTCACGTATGTATCCATAAACACGGGTTCTGCGACGTTTCTCGGGATTGCGACTCTTGGGAAAACTGCAATTTCGCTACTCACAAATGCAGTGCAAAAGCAGGATATTGTAATACAAACCAGGATTGCTCTTCAGGGGAAGTTTGTAATCTGGATAAGCATGTTTGCGAGAGAGGATAAGGGGTTAATCCCTCGCTCTCCACAATTTTCTTTTTTTATTTAGCATTTCCTTAGAAATAGACATCAATTGGCTGCTTATTCTTAGTGCCTCATTCGGATTGAGCTTTATTGCAACCTGCCCTACAGTGTTCATTACACGCACAATTACCAGCCCATCACGCGGAAACCCATTTGAAGTAGTAGGAGCTTCGCTTTCTAGTCTCAGTATGGTGCGGTGCTGCTCACCCTTATCGTCTTTCCACCAATGGATTACTTCATCTTCTACTGACATGGGGCCTACCTCTGGTCGCAAGGTCGTGTAATTCTAAAAGAGTTTTTCTTATTTATAAAGAAAAGGATGCAGGAGGTTTCCAGTGTTTCCAGTGTACTGGAGCGCGTGTGCAATATTTAAATAAATATAGCACGAACGGCATGCATGATGGACGAAAAAATGATCATGTTATTTGTTATGGGAGTCCTCTTAGGAGGATTCATGGTAATGCTTCTGTGGATGTCGAGCCCCAGTGGCATGACGGTGGACGTGTTTTCGGAAAGCATAACTGAAACAAGTGTCCAGGAACTGAATGTTACTCCAGGGATACTGATTTCGAGCGATGGTTCCGGAAGGACAATTGCCACAACAGGAGAAAGGGGAACCCCCGCTTCCTTCATAGATCCCCATGGAATCAGGAGAGATGTGGTTTGCTATACTTCAGTTTATTGTATAGATGAAACACCCTGTGATCCATGTGATGAAGAAGAATGTGTGGATGAGAATGAAAAGTGTGGATACTGGCCAGGCCAGACTGAAACTTTTGCAGCAAATATCCAGGGAGAAGGAATAGATTATGGAAGATGCTGCCCTCCGTTTGAGTGTGTAGATGGATACTGCAGCTCTGATGAAGAAGAATGTCAGGATTATGGGCAAACCTGTGGAGAGATTCAGGACCCAAGCATCATGACCCATGTATCATATGTAGATCACGGAGAATGTTGACCTCCTTATGAATGTGTAGAAAACACTTGTGGACGTGAAGGTAACGGGTGCGTTGAAACAGGATATGGCTATGGTTACTTACAAGATGTGACGGGTGCCCCTGCCGGGCATTTT
>JAUWMC010000071.1 GCA_030613375.1 Microcaldota archaeon | reverse complement strand
TGCCCTGTGTGCGCAGGTGCGCTGAAATTTTTGCCAATAGGTTTTTCCTGAGCTCAGCGATTGTTTTTCCGGAGCGTGCCACGCCCCTCTGGGCCCAGGGAACACAGTTTTCATCTACAAATCTCCAGCTTACGCTCTTCTCTTCTAGTTTATATGACCTGTTTAGAAAACTCCAGTTCTGCTTTCTGCCCATGCTTTTCATAAGAAGGGAAACTATTCCGCAGCCCTGGGTTTCCAGAAGTGCGTCTGCCCCGACAAGAACTCCTGCTGCCAAAAACTTTCTCCGGGATGGCTTTGGGTTTGCATCCTGGGCAGGTGTAGGATTGTTTAGCTTCCTCTTGCGCTTAAGCATATGCATATTACACATTTTACCATATTTAAACCTATCTTTTTTGGGGGTGCTTCTTTGAGTGGCAATTAGCGAGATAAACACATTTATAAACATTTATTCACATAGATTACCATCATGAGTACTATTTGGGATAATGGTGATGGTGGGATTGAAGAAGAGGGAATGACAGTTCAGATTCGCGCTGCTCTTGGTGAAAAAAGAAGTGGCACCAATACGCCCGTTGAGGCTTACGGGCCTTCCAATCCTCCTTTGAATGCAGAAAAAAGGAAAGTACACCAGATTTTTGATAAATTGAGGGGCAAAAGCCACAACCTGATTGAGAAAAGGAAGATTGCAGAAAAGGTTCTTCGCGGCGAGTATGGAATAAAGCATGAGCTGCATGCAAAACTGCTTCTTGGGCCCAGGGAGTTGCAGGAAGTAATTGGGCACCCTGCAGATATTGTTCTTCCTCTTCTTGAACTTATGAATGACAGAACTCAGTACGTACGGGAAAAGATTGCTGCTGTGCTTGAAAAGCGGGGAGATGAGAGGGCGATTGATGCAATGTGCACAAAGCTGGATGCTGACGATTATTCTGAAAGGCATATTTATGGGGTTGCGCTCGGAAAAATGGCAAAGAATCTTAGTGATATTGAATCCCTCCAGAAACTCATGGCAGAAATTGATATGAGAAGGGAAAAAACGGAGGAGTTTACCACTGCATGGAGATATGTTAGAGGAAGACTTCGGGAGCTTGGTGCGGTTATTTCGAAGCCAGATATGAAAAGGATGGTTGCTCCAAAAAGGAGAAGTGAAAATGTTACCGCACCTCTTGATATTAAGAGGGAGATGATTAAGCCTGAGGGGGGAAGTGGGGCTCCGGGGAGAAAGGAGGACATGACTATTCCCTTTATGTTTAAGAAATAGAGTTTAGAGAACCTAAATAAAGTTTCTTGTTTTAGTTTTATCATGTTCTTTTCGGATGTTGACATAAAGAAGGCAATCAAGAAGGGGGAAATGAGGATTAAGCCACTTAAGCCTGACCAGATTGGGCCAGGGAGCGTGGATTTGACCTTGGGAAATACTTTCTGGTTCTTTAAAGAGAAATATCTTGGGGAAAGAGTAGATCTAAGCAAAGTGGATTTTAAGAGCGCTACAAAGAAGGTAAAAGCGGATACTGTTGTTCTGGATCCGGGGGAGATGTGCCTTGCAATAAGCGAGGAGAAGATTACGCTTGCTCCGGATATTGTAGGGAGATTGGAAGGGAGAAGCAGGTATGCGAGAATGGGATTGGCGGTGCACATCACTTCTGCAGTAGTGCAGCCAGGAAGCTCAAACCACCAGGTTTTTGAAATTTTTAATAGTGCTCCTTTTACAGTGGTTTTGCATAAGGGGATGAGGATTAGCCAAGTTGTGTTTGCACGCACTGAGACGCCTACATCGAAGCCATATGCAAAACATGGGAAGATTGCAAGAAGGCAGTAGCGGATACACATACAGCCACCAATAGAAACATTTAAATATACTTGGTGCCTTAATTATACTATGGGTTGGTGGTCTAAAGGAAGGGATAACTCGGATGGCACCTATTCAAAGGTCAGTGGCAGCAATGAAAAACTCACCAACGGATTTGGAAAAACATGTGAGATTCCCAAAATGGTGCTGGAGGGCTTGAACAGCCAGAATGAAGGAACGGTTATTATGAGAATTAGAAGTCTGGGGGGAGAGAATAATTATCCAAAAACTGATATATGTGAGCAGCTTATCCTCCTTGTTCAAAGGGAGGGGAGGGAAAATGTTGTAAACCTGGCATCTAAGACGCTCATTAGTGTGCTCAAACATGTGCTGCATGCGGAGACTGTGATTCTTTTGATTAGGCGGGGGCTTTTTGCAAAGAACGAAAAGACTGCAGAATTTTTTGTGAATCTTCTTGAGGAGCCTGGCTGCCGCATATCACTAAAAAAATGTGCAGTGGAGATGCTGACAGGATTCACAGAGGAAGATATAAGTTCAGAAACCATGGACAGGATGGAAGCTGGATTATTTGAAAGGTATGAGGATTCCACGGAAAATGATGAGATAAGGGGCCTCATAAGACATAGATTCGGGCCAAACAGGAATGGAAGGCCCAAAGTTATAGTAGAAGAAGAGAGGGGAGATGAAACTGTGGCGATAGAGCAAGAGGGGGCCCATGAAAAGGAAACTGAGGCCCTGGATGTGTTTAGTGGATGGATAGAAATGCTTAAGCACCCTGATGAGAAAAAGAGGGAGATTGCAGCAAAGAGCCTGGTTTCGATTATAGGACAGACCAGTGACAGAAAGAAAATTGAAAGGGTTATAGATACACTCCGTAAGGGAGGGTCAGAATTCTTTTCACAGTTCAGGAAAGCGAAAGACATTCTTCATAATCTGGGGCCTGAATCAAATAAATTGCACAAGATGAGTACGCTGCCTCCCGGGCCAAATGGGCCTAAAAGAGACAGTAGAACTCCCACTGGAAAGATAAGGACTCCCAGGAAAAGATAATTCTTAATTCTAGAATACTTCGATTTTTGCCGGACTTATTCAGAGAAGTGTTTTAATCCTTAGGGCACAAATCCCTGCAACAAGGTGACGTCATGTTAGAGATTAGGTTGCATGGAAGAGGCGGTCAGGGGGCAGTAACTGGAGGGGAACTGCTTGCAAAGGCTGCTGGATTGGAAGGAAAATGGTCTCAGTGTTTCCCTAAATTTGGAGTAGAGAGAAGGGGAGCTCCTGTACAGAGCTACTGCAGAATTGCAAATGAAAGGATTAAAATCCATCAAGAGCTTTATGAGCCGGACGTAGTAATTGTATTGGATTCAAGCCTTATGGATTCTGTAGATGTGACTTCGGGATTGAAGGAAGGCGGAATGATTGTGCTTAATTCTAAACTGCCTCCGGGAGACGTGTGCTTAGAGGGAAACTGCAAAGTACATACTGTAGATGCAACAACAATTGCAATGGAAAAGCTCGGGAGGCCTATTGTGAACACTGCAATGCTTGGGGCATTTGTAAAAGTTAATGGAGTGGTTAAGCTTGAGAGCCTTATTCATGAGGTAAAGGATCACTTTGGAGAGAAGCTTGGAGCGATGAATGTGGAAGCGGTAAAAGCTTGCTACGAGGCGGTAAAATGAAACCAGCGAATGGAAAATCTGGAACAAGCATGGAGAACAAAACAGGGAACTGGAGAAGTAAAAGGCCGATTGTTGACCAGAGCAAATGTATCAAGTGCGGACAGTGTACATTGAATTGCCCAGATGGGTGCATATACCAGACGCCTGAGGGTGCGGAGCCAAATTATGATTATTGTAAAGGATGTGGGATTTGCGCAAACATATGTCCGGTGAAATGTATCAAGATGGTAGTGGAGGAGAAGTGATTGTTATGAAAAAAACTATTGAAGGTAGCATTGCGGTTGCAGAAGTTGCAAGGGACTGTGAGCCTGATGTTGTTGCATGTTTCCCGATTACACCGTCTACACATATTGCGGAAAAGCTGGATAAGATGTATACGGATGGAGAGCTGAAGAGCTATACTGCAGTAGAAAGCGAGTTTTCCGCGATTTCTATGCTGGTTGGGGCTAGTGCCGCTGGGGCACGGGCGTTTACTACTACGGACTCGCAGGGACTTGCATTGATGCACGAGGTGATTTTTGCGGCTGCAGGAATGAGATTGCCTATGGTTATTGTAAATGCAAATCGATCTCTTAGTGCTCCTTTGAGCATTTGGAATGATCACCAGGATTCAATAAGCGAAAGGGATTCAGGGTGGATTCAGATTTACTGCAAAAATAATCAGGAAGCGGCGGATACTGTTCCACAGGCGTTCAAGATCTCCGAAGATACAAACATACCTGTGATGGTTTGCTTTGATGGGTTTTACCTTACCCACCTAGTAGAGCAGATAGATGTTCCAGAAAAGAAAATGATACAAAAATACCTGCCGAAAAGGAAAGCGGAATGGAAATTGGATACTGAAAAGCCGGTTACTATTGGAATGTACGCGTTACCTGCACACTACCAGGGATTCAGAATTGATTTGCATCAGGATGTGCTTAAGGCTGCA
>JAUWMC010000013.1 GCA_030613375.1 Microcaldota archaeon | reverse complement strand
TGAATAAATCAAAGGTATATTTTCCTGAAGTAGTTTCCGATGCACTTGAGCTTTTCTGCTCACGCACAACCTCCCTGCAGCAGCTCACCAAAAAAGACAAAGCAATGCTCAAAAAAGAAATGAGGGATATTGTGCAGGAACTTGTCACTAGGGCGGGCGGAGACTTTCCAAACAGGCTTCCAAGGCCTAGCAAAACCCCCCTAATTCCAAAAGAAAAAGCCAAAGCAAAATCCTAGATGCCCCTGTATTCAGGCCTTGCGAATATTTCCCATGCATTTATCGGATATATCCTTTCTCCTTCTTCATTTACCAGAATTCTGTTTTTCTTTCCCATTTCCGCTATCCTATCCTTTACTTCCTGCAAAGACCTGGGAAAAGAATAAAGCAGGCTTTCCTCATGAACACCTTTTTCCCTGGAAAGGGAAACCAGCTCACTATCAGTTACATGTCCTATTCCATTATTCAGCAATTCCGTGATTGCAGGGCATCCGGCATTTATTATAACTGTTCCCTCTTCATCCCTGGTTCCATCCTCCAGTTCCAGAGGCATCCAGGTTACTTGCATAGGATATGCCATACATACTGAAGCCCGTGCATCGTAAATCTTGCAGCTGAATGACCCATAATCATCTTCTTTCCCATCGCTGTATATCAGGGTTTTGTGGGTGATTCTTCCTCCGTTCCAGCTAAGGAACCCACACGCATTATTTTTCATGGGAACACCAATGTCATAATACCTGGTTCTAGACCTTCCCCTCCCCATACAATCCACTACGAAGTCCTTCTTTCTTTTCCTAATCAGCCCCATAATGAGTTCATAATTCTCATCTGTTTGCCCAATGCTAAATGCCCCATTGCAGCATTTTGAGCATCTTTTGCAATGATATGAAGAAAGTATAGTCTTAATCTCCCTCCTTTCTCCTGTTTCCCTCTTGGGGAGATTTACCAACACCCTTTTTCCCCCTGGAGTTTTCACTACACGCATATCCCTGTATTTGAACTGGGTTATTCTTGGGCCTAGTAGCATTGCCTAAAATTGTTATTGCAAGACTATAAAAAGTTATCCTCAGCGTGCAAACGTGTTTATGCAGCCTTTAATCTTTTTCTCCACCAAATAATTCCAGGGAGATAGAATGGGTGGCAAGCAAAAGAAGAAAACCGGAGGCAGCAAGAAAAAGCCCAGTATCTTCGATAAGCCTATGGAAAACCCCTTTCTTGATTATGATCTAAGGGACAAGGTGCCCGTAAAAGCGAAAAATGGGAAAGACTTATTCGATAAACTAATGGAGAATCCCTTCACTCATGTAAAGGAAGAGCCCAAAGAACAAGTTGTACTCAGCAAAACCAAAAGCGTGGCAGTTAATATACCCAAGCGCAAAACCTGGAAAGAGGTTTCCGCAGCCAAGGGATGGACCTATGCAATAAAAAGAATTCTCAGAAAGAAAAAATCCTGATTTTTGATCTTCTTTTTATTAGTTTTGCTCCATATTCTTATTCGGTGAAGGTATGCCAATAGAACCGGAATCCTCAGAAGAAGCGCTTAGAAAGATAGTCCCTGTAAAATCCGTGCAGGAGCAGCTTGTGCATATTGCAAACATTGAGCCTCACATTGAAAATAAGCAGTCCAAAAACAGCGATCAAGAAGTCCTTCTTCCAGACCCGAAGCTTTATGTTGTAAATGAGCTGGAGTATGCAAATGGTCCGCTTTCCGAAGGCCAGCGCCCGGATGCTGCTTACTACATCGCCACCCTCATGAATGAATTTGGCATAAATGAAGATATTCAAGAAATGAGGGGAGGTGGGCCAGTCCTCACAGCAGAACAGCTGGAACAGCTAGATAACTACATGAAAACTATTGAGGACTCACAGAACAAGCTTATTGAATCAATGGACAATCAAGGCACAGAAAAAGTGCTGGACGTTATTGGTTTCTTGAGTTCTGAGCACAGGAGGGCTGAGTATGAACTCTCCAGGAGAAAAGTTGCACAAATAGGTGTTTCTAATGTCTGAAGAATGGATAAACATCGGAATCTCCATACTTGTTCCAAATGAAAAGCTGGAGGACATAAAGAAGCTCCTGCAACCTTATGCAAATGAATTGAGCTGGAAACTTTCCTCCACTTCTCCAGAAAAAGAGGCCAAATCCCAAATCTTGATTGCACCTTCCATAGGGAGGATTTCCCCAGAAGAACTGAACGAAAAGATAAACAAAATCGCAGGGGTTTCCTTTGGATTGCTCAAGGATTTGGCTTACCTTGGCGACCGTGAAAAAGCTTTGAAGAATTACATGCAAGGGGTTGTCCTGACCGTTGCCCGCCACCCCAAAACCAAAAAGGAAATCCTTTTCATTGGGCACACAATGGGCTTCCTCTGGTTCAACTACCCGCTTAAAGCACGCATGCATCTTGAAAAGGAAAACAAAGATCTTGCCCTTTCTTTGTTCTTTAACCAGACCGCTGAAGAGCAACTCCGGGACTATTTCCAGAAGAAAAAGCCTGAAGAGCATGATGCGAGAATCAAGGAGACTCTTGAGAAAAGATACGGTTTCAAATTATAAATCAAAAGGACCTCTTCGGTCACTACTCTCAAAATTGGGTTGCAGCAAGCTGTAGGCATAAGGCCCAATTTAGAGATAAAATAAAAAAGGAAAGTGCTATTTGCAGCTTTTGCACTTCCTTTTCTTTATTGCCGCACCCACTGCGATTGCAATTGCAGCAGCCACCGCGGTTCCGATTGCAGCAGCAACCACTGGATTATTCTTTACGTGCTTCTTTAGCGTAACTCTTGCCCTTTTCCATTCTTTGTCTGCCTTATCCAGCTCTTTCTTTGCAACCTTCTGAGCATTCTTCAGGTTCTTTTCCATTTTCTTTTCCTGAGCGCTCACTTTCTTAGTTTTCTTCTTGGCTGCTTTTTTCTTTGCAACCTTTTTCACAGTTTTTTTCTTCACTGTTTTCTTTTTCCTTTTAGCTGCCATAACATGACCTCTGCTAATACAAGTTCTGCAACTAATAAAAAGAGTGCTGTTTTTTCCAGCCAAAATACGAATGTGGGCCCGATGAGATTTGAACTCACGACCTTTCGATTATCAGTCGAACGCTCCAACCAGACTGAGCTACGGGCCCAAAAGAGTGTTTCCAATTTTAGTCTACTAATGTTTAAAAAGCAATCTACTTCGTTAGCAAATATGCTACCAGCAGCACAAGTGCGATAAGCACAGTGAAGAAGATTACCTCAACCATCATACGCTTCTTTACTCCCTTCCAGTTTTTTATACCTTTCTCCTACGCCTCCATCTCTTCCACTTCTTCTTTTGGCGGAGGCCTGTCGATAAGCCGGGTAATCAAAGCTATAACCACAAGTGCGAAAACAACCCTTCCTGCCATAAGCCAGGATTCATCAAAGCTGAAATAATCAATCAATTGCGGCAATCCTGCATACATGGGCGCCCAGATTGCAAAGTCCCGCATCGTATTATCCAAACTATGCGCAATAGCAGGAAGCACTAGATTCTTCGTTCTCAAATACAGGTATGCAAACAATGTCCCAACCAGAAAACTATCCATGATTGCAGGAAGCACGAATTCCATGGAAAGGTATTCCCAGTTCACCATTCCATCCGTAAACAAAAACACCGGGATGTGCCAGAGCCCGAAAACCAACCCCACAAGAACAATTCCCATCATTGGGTACCGTGCAAAATTCCTCATCAGATACCCGCGGAAGGTAAGCTCTTCCCTAAGCATCTGGCCCATATGCAAAACAAAAAAGAATAGCCAGCTCACAAATATCATAAGCATATCCGAAAAAGTAAACGGATTAGTCTGCGTCGCTTCCCCGGTAATGAAACTCATGTCTACGTAAATAAGCACTGGAAGCATTGGAACGATTATCGCAAGAGGAATGTACTTAGCATACTTAAACAATTCCTCATTTTCCATATGCGAAACAATGTATCCAATTGAAATTGCAGTAAGCACTGCAAACCCGATTTGGATTGCTGAATTCAGGCTCCAGAAATTCTCCTGCGTGTACAATACCCCTATAAAGAACAAAACAAGAAGAGCAAGGGCTACAATCACCCACTTGGAAAGCGGGGAAGGAAATCTCTTTCCCCCCACAATCAAAATGCTCCCAAGTTTCCTTTTCGAAACGACCAAATGGAAAAACAGTGTAATGAGTGGAGTGGCAATTATGTAGATATTCAATCTCAGCAATTCATCTTCTATAAATAATGAAGTAAGATATGAGAGTAAAGTCAAGGCTGCAAGAAGCACAATAATGAAAATTATGGAATCTGCAAAAATCTTGCGTTTTGCCACAGGAAACATAGCTCCAAACTCCTTAAAAATCCGCCTTCGCAAATCAATATGGGTGAACCCTCTTGAAAATAGCAGTAATTGGAGATACGCATTTAGGCTATCCAAGATTCTATTCAGATAGCTTCATCCAGGCCCGCGCTGCCTTCAAAGATGCAGATCAAAAAGCCGACCTCATCCTTTTCCTAGGAGATCTATATGATTCAAGAGTCCCTTCTTTACAGGTTTTAGGGGAAGCAATTTCCCTTTTCCGGGAGCTCAAAACCCCCGTATATGCAATCCACGGAAACCATGAGAGGAGGAGCAGGGGTGCCCTTAACCCAGTAGAGCTGCT
The DNA here is from genome assembly GCA_030613375.1 of Microcaldota archaeon. Taxonomy (GTDB): domain Archaea; phylum Micrarchaeota; class Micrarchaeia; order Anstonellales; family Bilamarchaeaceae; genus CAIKOA01. The sequence continues at coordinate 18,507 of JAUWMC010000013.1, read as the reverse complement.
CCAGAAAGCAGGCTTTCTTACCCATCTCCATCTGGATTCCGCTATTTTCGAAAAAGATGGAGAAAAAGTATTCCTTGCAGGGTTTGGGAACGTTCCAGATGATCTCGCGCTCCGCGCTTTAGAAAAACTCAAGGAAAAGGTTACTCCCCCTACAGACTCATTTTCAATACTCCTAATCCACCAATCATTCAAGGAGTTTGTATATGGGGAAAATCTCTCTTCAATCCACGATCTCGAGCCCCTCAACTACTCTCTTTACTTAAATGGGCACATTCACGCGCACAAAACAGGCATGGATGGAAAATTCCTCATTCCTGGAAGTACAGTACTTACCCAATTAACCAGGGAGGAAACTAAGCCCAAAGGTTACATCCTTTATGACACCAATTCCAAAACCCACGAATTCGTGGAAATTCCCTCCAGAAAATTCATATTTGAAGAAATCGAATTTGAAAACACTTTCCCAAAAGAAGCACAGGAACGCATAAAGGAAAAGCTATCAGAGCTCAAAGCCCCGAAAACAATAATCAAACTTCGCATAAAGGGAACCCTTGCACAGGGATTTAAAACCTCTGACCTAACCCTTCCCTCAGAAGAAGGAGTATTTATAGATAATCGCCTCAACGAACGCCACCTCAAAAAAGAAATAGAGAAAATAAGAGAAATGCGCGAAAATAAGCTTTCCCTGCGCGACCTATCCGAGCAGCGCCTCAGGGAGCGTTTGGAAGGAAAAATAAGCTTATTCGACCCCCAGAAGCTCTTTGAGTATCTTCTAGATGGCCCCGAAGCCGGAATGGAGTATTTAAAAACAAAACGCACCTAAATTAGTTACAGAAGGTTGTCGTCCATGAGTGATAAAAAGCCAGACATTTCAATCGTGATACCAACCCTCAATGAAGAGGAGTACTTAGAGGATGCCTTAAGCTCACTTAGGAATCAGTTTATCCACAAGAATTACGAAATAATTATTGCCGATGGGCACAGTGAAGACAAAACCGTGCAAATTGCAGAAAAGTACGACGCAAAAATAGTGTATGAAAGAAAAAGAACAATCGCAGCGGGAAGGCAGGCAGGCGCTTTAGCAGCAGAAGGAAAAGTAATCGTTTCCGCAGGTGCAGATATCTATGTAGATTCTAATTGGCTAGATATAATCACCCGTCCAATCTTCAACAAAACCCACGTTGCAGCAATCGGCCCTGTACTCCCAAGGGATGGAAACCGCATAGAAGAGATATTTTCCCATGGAATTCTCAATCCTCTTGCAAGTCTTCTCTCCAAAACCAATACTCATTTTGCTGCAGCCGACAACATGGCATTCAGGGCAGAAATATTCCACAAGGCAGGAGGCTTCAACCGCGATTTAGTAACCGGTGAAGACACAGATCTCGTTCGCAGGGTAAAGGCACATGGAAAAGTAGCATACTTGCCCGAAGCCCAGGTATATGTTTCAATGCGCAGGGTTCGCGACTGGGGCTACTGGAAATACCTAAGTTTTCACACCTCAAATTTTCTCAAATATCATTTCAAGGGAGAAGCGCACGACAAGTATGAGCCGGTAAGGTAATGCAATATTGATTTCCTTTGCCAAAGTATTATAACCATTTAATCAATATCTTCCTGTGGACGTTGTTCTTACAGCAGATTTGCTGGACTTCTGGATAATAATTTTCTTTTCCTTTCTGGGAGTAGCCCTTAGTGCGAAGCTCAAACTTCCCAGCGTAATAGGTTTGCTGTTTTTTGGCGCCCTCATAGGGCCGAACTTTCTTGGAATAGTAACCGAAACCGATTTCATTTCCATTATCTCCGAAATCGGGGTAATCCTCCTCCTTTTCTACATTGGAATCCATTTCAATTTGGATAAGATATCTAGGTTTGGATTACGCGCAACCTTCGTTGTCCTGGTAAAGTTTGCCATCTTATTCCTCCTCACCTACCTCGCAGCATTATTCTTAGGCTTTTCGATGCTGGATGCGATCATAATGGGTGTAATCCTTTCTTTTTCCAGCACAGCAATATTTGCAAGAATTGTAGCGGGCTCAAAGCACGAAGAGAGGAGCGAATCCAATTTTATGTCTGCAGTACTCATTCTTGAAGACATCACAGCAGTTTTTGCCCTTACTTTGCTCTCTCAGATGCACGGAGACGTCACTCTCTCCGTAGGCCAGGTAATGGTTTCCGTGCTTTTCTCCCTTCTCATCCTTTTCTGCTCTTACCTTATCCTCAGATGGCTGGTTATCCGCCTTTCAAAATGGCTTGATGAAAAAAATCTGGAAGCGCAGCTCTTTTCCGCGCTTTCGCTTTGTGCCCTCCTCGCTTTAGTAGCAATGGCATTTGAGCTTTCCCCCTCAATAGGCGCATTCCTTGCAGGAAGTACAGTTGCTGCAATCCCCATCTTCAAGAAAATAGAGTCTACCCTTAAGCAGATGACCCTGCTCTTTGCAGCATTCTTCTTCTTTTCGATGGGAATGCTGGTAAACCCGGAATTCATACTCGGGGCAATAGGAATAGTTGTTTTCTTTGCATTATTCAACATGCTCCTAAAGTTCTTCTCAATCTCCTTTTCCACATACATGACGGGGTTCAGCGGCTCAGCTTCATTATTCGCAGGCCTCCTTATGATTACTTCGAGCGAGTTTGGGCTGATAATTGCTTCCCAAACAGTAGGCATAACTTCCTTTGATTTTGTTTCACTTTCTACCGCACTCATAGTGATAAGCGGGATCATCGCATCCCTTCTCATTCCAAGGGAGAAAGGAATAGGCCTTGTGCTTGGAAGCAAGTTTAGGCTGGATAGTAAAAGAAACCCGTTCAGGCACCTATCGGTATACATGAGCCACGTTATACATCATTTTGAACCAGGAGGCCCATTCTACGAAACCTTCCGTAAGCATGCAAAAACCCTGCTCCTAAATTTGCTGGTGCTTTTCCTAATAGATTCCCTTTTAGTTATCATAAGATCCCAGTTTGCACTCTATTTCGGTCTTGCGCCATATATGGTCGGCCCTCTAGATATATTTGAAATATTCGCTATTCTGATTTCCCTATACCCAATCTACAATATACTCAAAGTTATCACTGCGCTTGCAGGCAAATTCGCACATGCTTTCCATTTTGGTCCGGCAGCTCATGCAAACATAAGGAGCAAGATGATTGAGAACTTCTTTTTCTTTGCAATCTTTCTCCTTATCGCTCTTCCAATTCCTTTCGCAGTGAGCATGCTAAACCTTCCAGGGATATTTCAGGAGGCCTTTCTTATCCCTCTATTTATAGCATTCTTATTCCTCTGGGACCTTGCAAGGCTCGCTACTCAGCTTCTTGCCCCCCACGAAGATAAATACTACAAAATAAAGGGATACAAAGGAAAACGGTAGCTTAACTGCACCTCTTTTAAACTTCACCTTCTTTCCTGTATAGGTGCTGATTATGGATAAGCCTCAAGGACCAATTTGCCAGAGCTGTGGAATGCCTATAGAAAAGCCAGAGGATTTTGGAACCAATCCAGATGGTAGCACAAGCAATGAATTTTGCAGCCTCTGCTACAAGAACGGAGTATTCACAGAACCAGACATTTCCATGCGTGAAATGATTGAGAAAGTAACCCTCATACTCATGAATTCAATGAATATTCCAAGAGAACAAGCAGAATCAATCGCAAAAGATACAATCCCACACCTCAACCGCTGGAGAAAATTTGGGAACGAGTATCTCTAGAAATGTTTCCAGGTTCGAAGTAAATGTGGGGGTGGATATGGTATGAGACCTTTGATTTTGGGTAAGGTCCTGTTAGTATTTAAAAAGTATGAAATAATCTGATGGTGACGGTGAATAATATGGAGAACAGAATAGAAAAAAAGAATTTGCCTCTTTTGGGGGACAAGTTTCCAGAGATGAAAGTGCAGACGACCAGGGGAAAAATAGATCTTCCCAGCCATTTTGCTGGAAAGTGGTTTGTCCTATTTAGCCATCCTGCGGATTTTACTCCAGTGTGCACTACGGAATTTGTGGCATTTCAAAAGAGATATGATAAGTTCAAGGCTTTGAATTGCGAATTGATAGGTCTTAGTGTTGACCAGGTATTTGCCCATATCAAGTGGGAAGAATGGATAAAAGAAAATCTTGATGTTGAGATCCAATTTCCAATAATTGCAGATACTGGATCTGTTGCTGAGAGACTTGGTCTTATCCATCCTGGAAAGGGAACTAATACGGTTAGGGCAGTATTTGTGGTCGATGCTGAGGCAAACATAAGACTTATCCTATACTACCCACAGGAGGTAGGCAGGAACATGGACGAAATACTAAGGGTGGTGGAAGCCCTGCAGGTATCTGATAAGAATCATGTTGCCATGCCAGCAAATTGGCCAAACAATGAGATTGTTGCTGATCACGTTATCATACCTCCCGCAACTGATGTAACAACTGCTAAAGAGAGGCTGGAAAAAGCCAAAGCGGGCGAGTTTGAATGTTTCGACTGGTGGCTCTGCCATAAAAAGTTAGAAAAATAGGTCTAACAAAGGGTCCAGCATTTTGTAAACAAAATTTGCAGGTTAAGCGATCCAACGGTTGCAGCCCTTCACTTTTTGAAAACAAAATTTGCAGGGGAAGGGATTTGAACCCTCGTAGGCACTAAGCCACAGGATCCTAAGTCCTGCACGTTTGACCAAACTCCGCCACCCCTGCGCGGCTTTTTATGCAGTTTTGTTCCGGAGCAAAAGTCGCACCAAAAAACACGGCACCACTCCGGCTTTTTTGTTTTAACTGCGCTTCTAACTGAAGCATCTTTCTTAGGTTAAGAAAACAATATAAAGACGCAACTGTTATGCTTTTTGCACCATTGTCCTCCTTTACCGGACAACGAGTATTTATATACTCAAAATTTGAATTAAATACAGTGGTGGATGAGATGAACATGGATGGTTCCCAAAAAGGAATGAGCTACAGAACTCCAGGGGCCAATGAAGAGTACCCTCTATTATATGCAGACCGCGATGCCGCAAGGCAGGCAATGATGGATAAGCAGAGGCAGGTTTCCTCTCACATTTCAGAGGTGGGTATCCTTTACGTGAAGATACTCCTCTTAATGGGGACGCTCGTCATGGCGTATACGATGTTCAGCCCGCATTTCTAGCGGGTTCATTTCTTCTTTTTAGAAACTTTCTTTTTAGGTTTTGCAGCCTTTTTAGCCACAATCTTCTTCTTGGCAGCCATCCTTTTCTTTACTGCTTTCTTCACAGCAGCCTTCTTCCCTGCCTTGGTCTTCAGGGGTGCGGCTTTACTAGCCTTTTTTGGAGCACCCACTCCAGCCAACTCTTTCTTATACTCAAAGTATGAGTCCACAAAAAGAAGCAGTGAAGAAACAATCAACAGCCCCACAAGGTAAATGACATATGCAGGCACAAGAATCCCTACAATAATCCAAAGGGCCCCAATTCCCATAAAGAGATCCTTAGCTATATTGTGGGTTCTTTCCCACACTCTTTCGCTACTTAGGGTCCAGGGAGTCCGTATTCCAATAAACCAGTTCTGCTTGCTCTTTCCACAGAGCATACCCAGGTAGATGAACAGGACACCAAACGCAGGTGCAGTAAGCCTGGTTATCTCAAATGAATACCCAAGGTTCCATGCAACCGAAAGAAAGTGGACGTATGCAAGAAAGAACATGAATATGAAGATAAATCCCTCATAATATTTATCGAATTTCTTTATGTTCTCCTTTAACGGGTCTATGTGCGGAATAATGTAGAAAATCAATAGCAATACAATCATCGTTACAGGCATCAAAAACAGCCCAATATCCTTTTCCATGTACCCATTTGCTTCTCCCGCAGCATTCCAATGAGTTACCATATAATCTGGAATGGCATCATAATAGTAAATTCCAATCCCCACTGATCCCAGCAGGAGAAGCAGGATAATCCATTGCATCCAGTTCATGAATGTATATGTGTTCACCAACAAATTAAAACCATTTGCAAAAAGGTTTTTATTTTGATTTCCCACTCCTTAAAAACTTTCTCCCCGATATAGACGCATGCCTCCTAATCACATGATTTCATTCTTTTCAACTGATGTTCCGACCCTCCATTTTTGGGAAGATGGGGAAGAAACATCCACAAAATTGGAAGGGGAGCATAAACTGGAGTTCGAAGGCCCAAAAGCCTGCGTAGGCTTCAAATCAAGAAATAACCGATATCAGTGTCCTTACCACTATGAGGGAAGGATCCAGTGCCCGTTTTGCGGCTCTAAAGACATCTCCAGAATATATACGCGCCATGACTTCAAGGGGTATGAAGATTTGGAGGAGGAATTCTCCAAGCGCGAATTCTCATTATATCTGGTTTCCTTTGGGGAAAGGGTAAAGTGCGGAGTAACCCATGCAGATAGAATAAATGAGCGCGTAAGGGAACAAGGTGCAGACTATTACGCGGAAATAATGCGCTTTAAGGGTAGGGAAGCTTATGAAATGGAAAGGCTCCTCCAGAGCCATTTTGGGTTCAGCAACGCAGTTCAGGCGAGAACCAAGCTCAAGCTTTTAGGCAGGGAAGACCCTCAGTTTTTGGAAAAGGCAATAGTGGAAGTAGAATCAACTGCTCCATTCAATGAGTATCTTTTGGATGCCCCCATGCCCCAGAAAATAGACTACCCAATTCCCGAAAAATACTCCATAACCGAAAACATAGATGGAAAAATACTTGGCGCAAAAGGTCCTTTACTATTTTTCGAAAACGCAAATGGGGCATTTGTAACTAACATAAAGGCCCATACAGGAAAGTTTTTTGAGTTAAAAGAATGATTTTAATATGTTTCAGGCAAATCCATTTTGGGTGAAGTCTATACTCGGAGTGATTTCATGATTGAGCTACTCGTGGTCGCAGCAATTCTTCTTGCAGTGGGAATAGGGATAAAGCTCAATTTCAAAATCTATCACCTAAAACCCTTCATAATTTTGCTTTTGCTTTTTGCACTTACAGGAATCCCGGATGTAGTAATCACATCCCATTATGCATATCTCCAGCCCGAAAAAGAAGGGAATCCTCTAGCAGCATATTTCCTCTCCTTTGAATACGGAATTGCAATAGCCGCATTCCTTTGGGCATTTGGTTGGATACTTCTTTCTGAAGCATTCATACGCATTAAGCTCTATCCGCTTGCATACTTCACTCTTTTTGCACTATTCTCAGGCCATCTTTTGGGAACCCTTACCTGGGCAGACAACATACAAACTGAAGATATTCGTTTTCTCTCTTGGATTATTGCCCTTGGCTACACTGTTTTGTTCTGGGCAGGCCTGCAGCTTTGGAAAAAAGCAAAAAAGTAATTCCTTCATCTTCCCCGGAATGCAATTCCCGTAAGCGAAAGAAACATTAGGACGAGCACCCCTGGGATTCCCCAGATTACCGTGATCAAAATCGTCCAGATGCTTATCTGTATTCTTATCCCAAGCCAGCCAAGCACTTTAAGCGCGATAAGCGCGATAATTGAGTTTATGAACAATGCAACTGGCCCAAGTGCTTCAAGCGCGAACCAGAAGAAAATAACTGACAATACCAGCAAAATCAATTCCTTGATCATATTGCAATAATTCACTCAAAATTTATTAAGTTTGGGTTCGTTCTTACTCCATGAAATACAGCATGGAAGGCTCAGTAATGCCCTTACTTCATATCGTTCTTGATGAAGGCGAAACAGTAATTTCAGAGAGGGGAGCAATGGTATGGATTGACGAAAATATCCATATGCACACTAGTTCTCATGGAGGCTTGGGTGGAGGGGTCCACAGAATGTTTATGGGGGAATCATTCTTTGTAAACAAGTTCACCGCAAAAAACGGCCCTGGCTCAGTTTCATTCGGGCTTTCAGTCCCGGGGAAAATAGTGGATTTTGAAATCTCCAAAGGAAATGAAATCATCTGCCAGAAGGACGCATTTCTTGCAGCAAGTTCAGGAATAAAGCTCAAATCATATGTTAGAAAGAAGGTGATGGTTGGTTTTTTAGGAGGGGAGGGATTTGTTCTCCAGAGACTCTCAGGAGAAGGCCACGCATTCCTGGAAATCGATGGAGAGGTCTATAAAAAGAAGCTAAAAAAAGGCGAAACGATTAGAGTTGAAACGGGAAGTATTGCAGCATTCGACCAAACTGTAAGCTATGACATTATCCGGGTAAAAGGAGTACGGAATATGCTTTTTGGGGGGGAGGGAATGTGGCTTTCGACTTTAACCGGCCCAGGAATTGTTTATCTCCAGACGATGAGCATGACTCACCTTGCAGAGAGACTGATCCCATTTCTCCCAAAAAATAAAAAATAGGGAATTATTGGATTGGCTGGCAGGTTTTGAGCTCTTCCAGAAGAAGAAGGGTATCAATATCATCCTCCACTCCATTCTCTTTCCTGTTCTGGCTCACTGATCCGTAAATCGGAGACTCTTGGTCATCTATCTGATCCAAAAGAATCCTCTCTTTCATCTCTATTGCAAAGTCACAGTCTCCGAGCCTTACTGCATTCCTTCCCGCAAGCGCATATGTTTCCATTTCCTCGATTCCGTTTCCGGTTCCAAGGTTCTCCATTTTGTATGCACTGCTTATTTTTCCTGTAGTTTCCCACTCAATCTTCATCTTGTTGTGTATGATGGTTGCGGGCACATAAGTCTTGTAATCAGAATAGTACATTCCTGCCCTAAGCATGTGGCTTGTCAGGCATTCATCCTTTCCTTCAGGATAAACCCTTCTACTCCTGGCAATATCATATTCCTGCCAAAAGAGCCCATTGCTCTGGTCCTGGCAGGTAAGAAATTGTGCATTGGTTTTCACAACCATCACCCTCCAGATTGCGTCTTCGTTCGCAAGGGTCTGCATTACTTCCCACCTTAAATCGTCTATGTCCATCCTTTTGTTTATCTCATAACTATCTTCATCCCAGGTTAATCCCTTGCTCAGGGTGTCAGTATACTGGTTGTAAATAATCATCTGGTCGGCTATTGCCTTTCCTTCAGTCTTATATTCATAATATGGACCCCATTTCTCTTCTGCTTCATAGAGTGCCCACAAAATTCTCATATCATCATCAGTATTGGATTCATTTTCCCTTGGAGTATAATCATCTGCCCAGATGGAACCGTACACAAGCCCGTATTCTTCATTAATCATGTGCTCTTTTACAAACGCCCATTCAATATTGAATAGATCCTGGTTGTCCACCTTGAGCGCATATTCCATCATCTGCCCCATGGTTTCCGCAAGGATATACGGCCTTCCGTCTGTGTACACGTTCCTTACTCCTCCATTTTCATCAGTCATATGTACAAGCATAAACCACTCAAGCATCTCTTCAGGGGTTTCATGCAATTCTGGAGGCTGGACCGGAACAATCGGAGTAGCTTCAGGTTTCTCTTCTTCCGGTTGTTCTACTTCCGCCACATATCCATCTGAAGAAAGCGGCTCTTTTTCTTCAACCAGTGTTACCTCAGGCTCACCGAATTCGAAGTATCCCATAATGAAGGGGCCCGAAGCCAGACCCAGCAATATAATCACAACAACAGCTACCAATGCATATATCCAGAACTTGTTCTGGGACTTTTTCTTCTTCATGGATCCATAATCCCATGAAAGGGTTTTATACCTTACTCATTCCTGCGGCTGAATAGGAACGCCCCAAGCCCAAGAAGCACGAACCCTGTTCCACAAAGTCCTTCCTCTCCTGAAGAAGCCGAGCTGCTTCCGGTTGAGCTTGTTCCTGAAGTTGAAGTTCCTCCTGAGGGGGTCCCGCTGCTGGTTCCGCTTCCTGAAGAAACAGTTCCCATTATGCAGTCTCCCTGCGCATCCGCACATTTTCCTACTGCTTCAGAGAATTTTGCATCACTTCCCCCATAACATCCTTGAGTAAGCTCATTGAAGTTTCCTCCTGCAGTAGCACACCCAACCCTGAGGCACTGGAAGTATTCAGTATAACACTCAGAATCCTCTGGCCCGGTGCTTCCGGAACCAGTTCCATCTGTAGTTTCCCCTACATTTACAATCTGCCCTGCAAACAGGACTCCAGCCAAAACCAAAAACGCAAATATCCATTTCATTTTTTCACCCTTGTTTATACACCGCAACATCTGCCCAGTATGCGTACCCTGCATATCCAGCAGCAGTTTCAAAAACCTTTATCCTGTACGTTGCCCCTTCAGGGGAAGTCCAATACGTACTTTCCCCAGGGCAAACTTTATCCTGGAAAAGAGTTATTATGTACTCCCCACTCATATCTCCCACCCTCAAAGCCGCGCACGGGTATGGGTAATCATCCGTAATGTCATCTACTATAAGCACATATCCATCGAATTCAACCGCCTGCAGTTTTTTCGTTCCTTCCTCCTCGTTTTCTTCAGTTACTCCTACGTCCCAGTGCAAGAGTTCTTCCTCTTCCACTTCGGGTTCTTGTTCCTCTTCAATCTCTGGTTCGGGCTCTGGTTCCGGTTCCGCAGCCGGCTCATCCACTGGTGCAGGTGTTTCCACCGCCGGAGCAGGCTCTTCTATAAGCTGAGGCTCCCCACTCTGCTCAAACTCAAAATAACCACAACAGCCCGAGAACAGCATCGCCAGCACAATGAAAATCATGAAATATCTCATACACATCTAACTGCAAAACACATTTTAACCTTTTTTCCGAATTCCCTGCAGGTGTTTAACTTGAAAAAATCATTTGCGTTCGCATTATTTACCCTGCTCCTCTTCGGGTGCACAGGAATTGGAACAACTCCAATTGAAGAAATAAGCGAAAACCCCCAGGATTTTGTAGGGAAGGAAGTAACCGTTCATGGAACAGTTGAAAACACAGTAAAAATCGGCTCAATATCAGGATACTCCCTCACGGATGAGAATGAAAACTCAATAAGAGTTTCTAGCGCATCCCTCCCTGCAGAAGGAAAGGAAATAACGATCTCAGGAGTATTCATGAAGGATTCGCTTTTTGGCTATTATCTCCAGGTTTCAGAATAGGCTACTTGACTAGGTAGTACACAGAAACCAGGAGCAGCATTATTCCCAACCCAAGCAATCCCGCCCAAACTATCGGGAACTCCTGAACTGCTTCTACACGAACTACTTCTGGAACCGGTTCCTCCGGAGATACATCCTCCTCAGCTTCAGCCATGGATTCTGCCTCAAAATATTCCTTATCCATGGGCGCATACTCCATTGGAGCAGCTTCTTCCGGAGCCCCAGTCCCTCCAAGCATAAACGACTCCTCAACAGTATCCATTTCAGCAGCAGGCTCAACTCCAAACGCATTTATGAAGTTCCATCCGCTTCCAAACACAAGAATCAAGCTTACTGCAAGCATAATCAGCACTTTCGTGGGGTATGGGCTAACGATCCCCTTCCCCTTCCTAGTAAGATCATAATATTTCCATTTCCGCCCCTCATCCCTCTGAATAATTAAGCCAGCTTTTACAAGTACGTCCAGATGTTCCTTCATGGTTGAAACGGAGAGCCCAAGTTCCTTGGATAATTCAGTAAGCGTCTTCCTCCTCTTGGAAAGAGCTTTAAGAGTTTTAATTCTGGATTCCGCTGCAAGAGCTTCGAAGCTCCTCCGGTCTAGTCTTATGGTATCGTCCATTCCAACCAGCATCTTTATCCGCCCAATGATTTTTATTCCCTCCATGGATTAAGAGAAATCCGGTTTATTTCGGCAAATACCGTAGGTAGTTTTATTGCTTTCCCACCATAATTCTATACATGGGGAAAGAAAATGATGGAATCACAATTCTATTCTGCCCAAATTGTGGCTACAATCCCCATGCAAATGATTACCTTAATATCGAAACCAGGACTGAAGAGGGTTCTCTCAACATCAAGCCTGTAGATGGAACGTATTTATGCACCCAGTGCAAATACAGCGGAAATCTTTTTTCAATCCCGGAAACGGAGTTGTACAAGATTCAGTTCGACCTGGATGAAATAGATGCGCCCGTAAAACATGCGCAAAAAGCAAGCAAGCGTTTTTTCCTCTACATACTTGGTTTTCTTGCAATAATATTCATGATTTTCCAGACTTCTAGCCTTCTTATTGCAGCCGCCCTTGCGTTTATTCTCATTGGAGCAATCCTCTACACCGAGCTTACTTCTAAAACACGTTAAATTCTTACACATCCATATAAATCTTCCCGTTCTAATCCACGCATGGTGCCCCCCTCCAGGAAAAAGCTGAAGAAAGCTATGCTAAATATATTTCTGTCTTCAGATGAGGCGGAAAAAAAGAAACGATCAAAAGAATTCACAAAACTACTTTTTACTCTGGTTGAATCCAAAATGCCTGGGAAGGATGAAGATGAAATCTATATGAAGCAGATGGAGGCAATTGGCCTCTTTAGCCAGTATATATTTAGGAAAACCCGTGAAAAATCTGAAGAAAAAGGAAAATCCCAAGAAAAAATTCTTAAGGAAATTTCGGATGAATCTGATGAGCTGTTTGCTGATATTGAAGAAACTATCTAGTCCTCACTCAGTTTCAATAGCTTATTTATTTCCGCTCTCCTGGTTTTTGCGCACTTGCTGCAGAAGATATAGGTAATATCATCAATACTGCGCATTCTTTCTCCCAAGTCTTCCATCTCAATTCCACATAATGAACAATTGTCTAGTCCGCCGAATCCTTGCATACTGGTCACCTGGCTCAGCCTTCCAAACCGCTCCGAAATTGTTGCTTTGGAAGAATGTCGCCTTCTCACCTTCACCTGAAAAAAATAAAAGCCTTGTCATTGAAACTCTTTCATGAGCCTGATAGGATTTGAAGAGCCCCTGATAGCGTTTATAGTCGGTATTTATTCTGCAATTGAAGCAGTTTTGGGTGTGGACCTTACGAATTTCTTTACAACTGCATTCGGAATTGCAGTATACGCAATTATTCTTGGAACATTCTACAACAATTTTTCCAGGCAGAAATTCTTTATTCTGGAGCACACTAAAGGAGAAACGTTCTTAGATCAGGTCAAGCATTATGTAGCATTGATTCTGAAATACACACTTGCCTTCCCGATAATTACCTTCGTGTGGTTCATGTTCCTCACAATCTTCCTGGTTTTCCTGGGAAGTCAGAGCGTTGCAAACATAATGTACATTTCCATTGCAGTAGTTGCTGCAATCCGCATATCCGCATATTGGGATGAAGGAATCTCTGGGGATCTTGCAAAGATGCTCCCTCTAGGTTTGCTTGCTTACTTTATAGCAGACCCTTCTTTCTTGGATGCAGCGACGTTTGAGGTGAAGTTCTTTGAGATTACTCAACTCCTTCCCCTCAGCATTCCCTTCTTCATATACATAGTACTCTTGGAGTGGATCCTGAGGATAATCCTCACCCTCTATGATCTTGTGCACCAATACAAGCATCTCGCACCTTCAGCGATAAGCTCAAGGATTCCAGAGCGCCCTCTCCGAAAGGAAAGGGATGTGAAGCCAATGCCCAAACTGGAACCGGAAAAGCCCAAAAAGAAGGAGAAATCCAAAGGGAAGAAAGAAGATCTAGAGGAAATGGGTTTGGAGGAGTAGACAATGCATAAACTATTCCTCTTCCCTTTTTTGCTTTCTTTTCTTCTTTTTGCAGGCTGTGCCTCAAATGGATCAAATGGGGACTCTGCAATTATAGTCCCTTATTTTGAAGATGAACAGTACTCAGATTTTACAGGAGAAATTGAAAGGCATGTCGCGCCCCAGCCTGATGATTATGGATATGCAAGCCATTACTATACAGTTATGGGTCTTGAATGCCCAAACGGTTCCGAGCCTGAAGTGGTAACCTTTAACTGGGAAAACCCATCATCTCAGGAGGTTTACCTTGCAGGCTCTCCCAGCGGCCCGGTTGCGCAGTATAAAGCAACCAACGATGCAGTTTTCACAATAAATCTACGTGTGGATTACGTATGCGAAGGAAGATCTGAAATATCTGAGGTTGAATCCCAAAGAAAAAGTATCATGCTCTATTTTGCTGAGGAAGGAGTGCTTTATGAACAGGAGGCAAGAGCCACTTGTCCTGGAGAGTACCTCCCCGTACTCATTTCTGAAAAAGACTCAATAGGAAAAGGGATTTTGGTGGGCTCGGATTCAGGGGGAGGCTGGATAGTTACTTCCCACAGAATTATGGTTGCAGAACCTTATGATTACGAAATATATGGATGTGGTAAGTACGATGAACATTGGCTCAATACTTATCTTAGGGAAAGCGTAAATGGAACCACATGCGAAGTCGGTGAATGCAGAGGTTTCTGGCACACTTTTGAGTGCTCCCAGGACAATTCGGATGGGGTCCGGAAGGAAGCATATGCAGGCAAAAATTGCATTTCCATTTCCCAACAAAAGAATTTCCGCAATCCCTCAGAATGGTACCATCTTCTTGACAATCCGGATTTTATGCAACCAAATACTTAGGGTTCAAGCACAACTTTCATTGCTTCTCCAGATGAAAGCGCTTCAAATCCTTTTTCTATTTCAGTTAGCTTAAGCCTGTGAGTAACCAGTTTGCTCAGGTCCAGTTTTCCACTCTTCAGGAACGCTGCTGCAGTATACCATGACTCAAACATCTTCCTCCCATTTATTCCGTGCACTTTCGCACCCTTGAATACAATGTTATTTGTTACATCCACCTGAACAGGTTCCTTGAATATTCCTAATATAGATACCCTTCCCCCAGGTCTTAGCACCTCCAGCCCATCTCTGAGTGCATGGGAGGAACCACTTATTTCCAGCATCACTTCTGGCCCTCTTCCTCCTGTTTCCTCCATTATCCTCTCCAGATGTTTTCCATCTGGTTTTAGGAGCACATCTGCCCCAAAATCCTCTGCAAATTTAAGCCGGTAGTCTTGGGGATCAACTGCAATCACCTTTTCTGCGCCAGCTGCGTGACATAATCCAGCTGCACACACTCCAATCGGTCCCATTCCGAAAATAACCACACTTTTTCCAGCAACTTCCCCATCAAATACTGTATGCACTGCATTTCCGAGAGGTTCCTGTGCAGTTGCAACCCAGTGCGGAAGTGAAGGATCATTTACCCAGGCATTTTGCCACGGAATCGCTACGTATTCTGCAAAAGTTCCGTCCACATCCACTCCTAAGATTTTCACATTCTCACAGATATGTGCATTCCCCGTTTTACATTGGAAGCAGTGCCAGCAAGCAATATGGGTTTCCGCAGAAACCCTGTCACCTTTCTTTATTCCTCTGGTTGCTTCTCCCACGTCAACTACTTCTCCAGAAACTTCATGCCCAAAGATATATGGGACATTTTTTGTGATTCTCTCCTGCGCCCATTTATCCCACTCATAGATATGTTTATCCGTTCCGCAAATTGAGGTTGCACCTACTTTTACAAGTACTTCATTTGGTTTTATTTTTGGAACTTCAGTATCTTCTTTTATTTCCAATCCTTCCTCTGGTTTGCTCTTCCATACTGCAAGCATATTTTCACGTCATTTAGATGTTCTGAAACAACCTTTAAATGTTTTTAGACCCAAATTCCGTCCATGAACGAAATTCTCGAGAAAAGAATGAGGGAAGAAGTCGAAAACTTAAGAGCTGCGGGCCTTATCTGGGACGTACATGAATTGAGCAGCGCATCCGATTCCCGCGTAATTATGGACGGAAAAGAAGTACTGCTTTTCTGCGCAAACAACTATCTGGGACTTGCAAATGATCCACGCATGAAGAAAGCTGCACTCGAAGCAACCGAAAAATATGGGGCAGGAAGCGGCTCAGTTCGCGCAATCGCAGGCACAATGTCTTTGCACTTGGAACTGGAGAAAAAGATTGCAAAGTTCAAGCACATGCCTGCTTCTGTTTACTACAATACAGGATTCACTGCAAACAGTGGGGCAATTCCCCAACTCTGCGTAAAGGGAACCCTCGTGCTTTCTGATGAACTCAACCACGGTTCAATAATTGATGGAGTGCGCCTTTCCAAGGCAGAGCGGGGAATATACAAGCACTCTGATATGGAGGACCTTCGTGCCCAACTCGAAGCCGCAAAAGGAAAAGACTACTCTGCAGTATACATAATTACAGATGGAGTATTTTCAATGGACGGAGATCTCGCTCCGGTAAAAGAAATTGTGGAGCTTGCTGAGCAGTATGGAGCAATTACATATGTTGATGATGCACATGGAGATGGTGTGCTTGGGCCTCAAGGCCGCGGAATCGCCCATCATTTTGGGGTAGATAAAAGAGTGGATTTTGAGATGGGGACTTTCTCTAAAGCGTTTGGTGCGATGGGAGGATTTATTGCCTGTTCAGAAACTGCTGCAGAATTCCTTAGCAACAAAAGCCGTACATGGCTTCTTACCGGTTCTCATCCTCCGGCGGTTGTTGCCGCGTGTATTGCTTCTTTGGACATTTTGGAAGAAAGCGATGAACTCGTAAAAAAGCTCTGGGAAAATACGAAATATTTCAAGTCCCAGCTTGCAGAGTTCGGGTTTGATCTAGGTCACAGTGAAACTCCAATCACTCCAATAATGACCTATGATGAGCAGAAAGCACGCAAGATGAGCAAACGTTTGTTTGAAGAAGGGATATTTGCACTTCCAATTGTTTTCCCGATGGTTGCAAAAGGAAAAGCACGTATCCGTGCCCAGGTAAATGCTGCCCATACAAGAGAAGACCTAGATTTTGCCATTGAGAAGATGGGAAAAATAGGAAAAGAACTTGAAATCATAAAGTAGGTTCCCATGGAAACCAATGAGGAAATGATCGCTTCTCTCTTTCATTCCGGAGCAATTGATGAGGGGATAAAGAAATGCATGCTCCATTTTCCGCGCGTGGATTTCCTCCCAGATTCTCTAAAGAAGGACGCATACAGAGATGTCCCACTTCCAATTTCCAACTGCCAAACTACTTCTGCGCCCAGCATGATTGGAATAATGCTTAGGGAGGCAGGGCTGGAGCCAGGAATGAAAGTGCTGGAAATCGGGACCGGAACCGGATGGCAGACAGCCCTCATCTCCTGCCTCGTGGGCAAGAAAGGCAGAGTATATACAATAGACATTTTTGAGGAAATCTACAAATCATCTAAAACTCTTCTCAAGGATTTTAAGAACGTGGATGTGCTCCTTGGAGACGGATTGGAAGGGCATCCAAAAGGTGCCCCATACGACTGTATAATTATAAGTGCAGCGGCCTCGGAGCCATATCCTTTGATTCTTTCCCAGCTAAAGGAAGGGGGAGTGCTGATAATTCCACTACGTACACTCCATCTCCAGATCCTATACAAAATAACCAAGACAAAGAAGGGCCTGGAGAAGAAGGAAGTGTGCCCTGTTCTTTTCGTGCCCATGTATGAAGGCGGCGGGAAGCCCTGAGCAGACTCTTTTTATTTCTTCCCTTCTTTAGTACTCCGGGAGGATAGAAATGCTTAAGCAGAACTCTTCTTCAAAAGGAATCCAGGAAAAGATTGGTGAAATTCTTGCATTTATCCCGCTCAGGCCAAACCACTGGACAGTTCTTGCACTTATACTTGCAGTAATGGGCGCCTTTGCAATTGCGCTTATGCAGGACCTCATTTTGGGTTTACTCCTCTTTAGTGTAGGCGGAGCTTTGGATCTGGTAGATGGAGCGGTTGCCCGCGCAAGAAATGAATCCACAAAATTTGGAGGATTTCTGGATGGTGTTTCCGACCGATTTATGGAGGCACTTTTCCTCTTTGCATTCATGTTCTACCCTCTTCCAGAAATACTCATTGATTCTAAAATTTGGCTCGCTTCCCTTGTTTTCCTTGGGACCTGCATGCCTTCATTTATCCGCTCATATTCCGAGCACCACGGAGTTCTCACTAATGAAAAAGCTAAGAGCATGGGCGGGATTTTCGAGCGTTCTGAACGCCTTATATTGATAACTGTAGGTTTAGCTGCAGGAATCCTTTTCTCCATGGACTACTTTGTTGGCGCAATAATCCTTGCGGTTATCCTTTCAGCATTAACAGTACTACAGAGAATCCTATACGTATTACAGCACAGGGTTGAATGATTTTAACAAAAATCTTTGTAACAACCCTTATATTCTAATCCTAGTTTTATTCTTATTGCACACTGGCAATACGGTTGCTTACGCTTGCCCTGATTAGTCACACTGATTGGGTTGAGTTTGACTATGCATGCAGCTGATGGCTATGTGGCCGGTATCCAGCATGAATTGCTAGACCTGCGACTTTTTCATGCTTTGCCGGTTCTTCCGTCTGTTGTACGGTCATGCGTTCGTGCGCGTTTCCGACCGCGTCAAAAGTGTGTGCATTTTTCTGTATTAAAGTGCAATATAACTTTCAAAAATAATCTTTTTTTGCATTATTTTCCCGTCAGTAACAAAATTTTTTGTAGCAAGATTTAAATGTACTTCATATTAACAAGATGATTGCACACGGACAATTCGGGTGCCTTGGAAAAAGGTACGTTGTTGATACCTCTACCCTGTTACGGCCAATAATATGGTGGCTGGACCTGCGACTCACCATATGAGACTCGTGCAAGGCATGTAGATCAATTGCGTGGTTAT
>JAUWMC010000035.1 GCA_030613375.1 Microcaldota archaeon | reverse complement strand
TCTTCATGTGCCAAAAAAGCACGTAATCCAAAATTAGTCAGGGTCCTCTTGAGCGTACCTGCAATCTCGTTTCCATCTTCTGTTGAGTAACTAATGAATGCCTGTAAGGGATTCTTTCCTAGGCTCGATTCATACCTTTTTTCTAACGCATCTATTTTTTCCCATTCTTTTTCAGAATCCATGCTTAGGTTTATTGTCAATTAAAGGTTTAAAGTGTTATGGGGGAAAAATCGGCTCCTTTGCACCCCCAACCCGCCCTTCCAGCCCAAGCTCAGGTTAAGATTTGTAAAAGCAGAAAGATAGCTACCCCCAGAAAACTATTTATACCTTCTTCCAGTATTAGGGTGAGGTGTGGGAATGCAAAACAGAAACATACTACTAGTATTCTTAGGAATCGTACTGCTTTCCTTTGTGTTTATTGCCGGATGCCCTGGACCGGGGCCAGAAAATACCGGAGTAACCGCAAAAGCTGTCGCAGGAGGAATTGAAGTTAACTGGAACCCATCCCAAATAGCCGATGTTACCGGATATAATGTTTACCGGAGCACGGCCGCAGGGGATCTCGGGGTTAAAATCAACGCGGTGCTAGTCACCTCCACTTCTTACACAGATTCAAACGTGGAGAGTAGTGTAGTATATTACTATACAGTTCGTTCAATGACTTCAGGAGGAACTGAAGGAACTAACATCGAGCAAGCGAGCGCATCAACTGATGTTAACCCGCCAAGCGGACTTTCAGTCCAGATAAACAACGGAGATATGCATACAAATTCAAGGGATGTTACGCTTACGCTTTCATCACAAACAGCATCCGAGTGCAGGGTCTCTAATGACAAGGTTACCTGGAGCGACTGGGCAGCATACACAAGTTCAATGGACTGGCAGCTTTCAGCTGGAGATGGCCACAAGGATGTATATTACACATGCAAGGATGCACACGGAAATGAAGCAACCCCTGTAAGTGCAACCATCGAACTGGACACAACTGGCCCAAGCATCTCAATCTCTTCGCCCCAGAGCGGAGAAACATATGCAACCCAGTTCCAGCTGAAGTTTACGGTTTCTGATCCAATGTCATCCACAATCTCATGTACAGGTGATGTGGATGGTGCAGCAATCGCAATTGGGCACCTGGACGTTGACAAAGAAGACACAATGACAATAAATGCAAAGGCAGGAGAGCACACACTTACAATAACTTGTGATGATGGTGCAAACACTGCAGAAGAATCAGTAAGCTTCTCTGTAGATACCACCCCTACTGGTGTGGAACTGCACATTGAAAGTGGTTCAGGATATGTGGACACTACCCGTGTAACCCTGGACGTTATGGCTGACAATGCAGCAGAATGTAGATTCTCAAACGAAGATAAAGTATGGAACAACTGGGTTCCTTATGTACAGGAAACCCACTGGACCCTTACCTCTGGAGATGGCACAAAGACCGTTTATGCAGAGTGCAAGAGCGAAGAAGGCCAGATTTCTGAAACTACTTCAGATACAGTTACCCTGGACACCCACAAGGGAGACAAAATCTCCATAGAAATCGACAACGGTGATGACTGGACCAATACAAGAGATGTGAAGCTTGGTCTTTACTGCTATTCAGCAGACGAGTGTAGGTACAGGAACGAGCATGGTGACTGGAGCGGATGGAGTTCATACGCAACCAAAAAGTACTGGACTCTCTCTTCAGATGAAGGTGACAAGACTGTCCACTACAACTGCAAGGACGCCAATGGAAGGGACCTTGGGTCAGCAGAAGCGGACATCACCTACGCCAAGCATGAACCAGTACCTCCATCGAGCATGAGCATCAAAATAAACAATGGTGCTTCACACACAAGCAGTGTGGATGTTACCCTCAGGCTCCGTGCAACAAATGCTGATGCATGCAGATACAGAAACAGCGGAGGAAGCTGGACATCATATTATGACTATGAGACCAGCATGGACTGGACCCTTTCTGATGGAAGCGGAAAGAAAACGGTATACTACCAGTGCAAGAACGACTATGGGAAGGAATCCAAGTCCGCGTCCATCTATCTGGACACCAGCCCGCCAGGCCCTCCAACAAACCTAGATGCAACTGTTGACAGGAATGATGTAGTGCACCTAAGCTGGTCAAGGCCTGAAGGCGATGTGGAAGATTACAATATCTACCGCAGCAACACAGACCTCGGATTGTTCTCCAAGGTTGGCAGCACCAGGCACACGACCTGGCAGGATACAGGAGTAGCCAAGGGCTATGAATATGCCTACTACGTAACCGCAGTTGACAGTGCAGGCAACGAAGGCGAGCACTCAAATACTGCAAAGGTAACGGTTCCTGGAGATGTCAAGGTAGGTGGAGACACTGATGAACATGGATGCAAGGAATCAGCCGGTTATACCTGGTGCGAATCCCTTCAGGAATGCATAAAATCCTGGGAAACCGATTGCCCTCCTTCTGTTGAAGGACCGGGTCCCCAGATTGGTGGAGACAGTGATGAGCACGGATGCATTGCTTCTGCAGGCTATGTTTGGTGTGAACCCCTCCAGGAGTGCGTACAGCCTTGGGAAACCGATTGCCCTACGCTTGAAGCAGGCGGCCCCGAAGCAGATGGACCCGAAGCAGATGGACCCGAAGCAGCCATTCTGGATGGGGAAGAGCTAACTACAGAATAGGGGCTCAAAACCCCCTTTTTTCTTCTTTTTCTTAATAAAAAGCAATTTAATCCTTCCCTCCGATTTCCCCTAGGTGTGGGAATATGCGAAGCATACTAATATTATTGGTATTATTGGGAAGCATTTTTGCCGTGGTTGAGTATTTTGACCAGTGCATTACGATTGATGAATCCGGTTCATATACTCTCGTCTCTGATATTGAATACACAGGAGAAACCGCATGCATAAAAATAGATGCAAGCAGCGTTACTCTTAATTGTGGAGATCACCGGATGATGGGCAGCTATCCTGCCACTGCAATAAGGATACATGAAGGAGAAAAAAACATCTACATAAACGACTGTAAAATCGGCTTTTTCAGGTACGGAATTTATGCAGATGAGGGTGCTGGAAACATCCACATTTCGGACGCGGAAATAGATTCATGCGATGAAGGAATTTCTCTTCACAATGGACGCGATGCATACATCGCAAATCCTACCCTTACAAATAACGATATCGGGATAAGGTTCAACAGTTGGATACGTGGAGAAGTTACCAACGGCTATCTCTTCAACCGGGATTACGGAGTAATCCTTACATCCACCAAGGAATCTCTCATTGATTCCAATGAGTTCACTCATTCAGTATACGGGATTTACACAGAAGGAATCTGCAGCGATACTGTAATTTCTGGAAATACCTTCCACTCGCTTGTTACCCCCATAGATCTTTATGGGGCAGCTGCCATGATAAAAGAAAACACGTTCCATACAAATGCAGGATATGCACTCCTGATAAGGGAATCCCAGAATTCCTTTGAAGACAACCATATCTACAACCAGCCCAATTATTTTGCAACCCAAAGCAACGCATTCACTTTCCTCCGCCTTCTCATAGGAGAGGAAGGCGTTTCGGGCTCTGCACACTTCCGGGAATTCGCTTCCCGCAAGCCCTTTACTACAACTAAGTTCTACTATTTCAACGACTCTAATGTCCGTATTTCCAATGACATGATTGCAATTGAGTCTCCGGAATACTTGCACCTTGTTCTTGAAGATGTGACCGTTTGGTTCGATGATCCCAACGCCGAGAACAGCACAGCACTTTTCCAGGCAGACTCATCCCAAACCTCGCGCAACACAATCCTTCAGGAGGGGATTGCGCTTGCAGAGCCGGTTCCCGTGGAATCCTCTCCAGGGGTTTTCTCATTTACTGTTAATGATTTCAATGGTTCTTATGCAATCGGGGAAAGGCCTCCCAGATCCGATGCTGACAGGTATGTAATAATAATAATTCTTGAAGCTCCTTCCTCCGCCGAAACCGGTGAAGAAATAATCGTGAAAACCAAAGACCAGGATGGAGAAGTTCTTGGAACCACAGCAATTTACTACTTCGATGATCCCGCCTTACCTACACTCGCAGGCTACACGAATTTAGATGGAATTCTTACCCTTTCCATACCTACGGAAGGAACTTTCGTAATTCAGGGCAAATACAAAGAAATCACATCCCAGCGCGCAATTACAATATATACTCCCCCTGAGCCGGAACCCGAGCCCGAGGTAATAACCGAGATTCCTGAACCAGAACCAGAGCCGGAACCCGAACCGGAACCAGAGCCCGAACCCGAGCCCCAACCGGAACCTGTAAAGGAACCTTATGTTCCCCCTGAAGAGCCCCAGCAACAGCTGGATTACGACCTGATCCTCTTTGCAGGAGCAGGATTCATCATTGTTCTTGGAATAGTTGCAGCTGCAATCTTATTCTTCCCAAAGAAGCCACCCGGAACGGGTCAAGGCAAGGATGAGGCAGGAAAGTTCAAGAAATTCAGGGAAAAACACTAGCTTATCCCATTTCCTTTTATTCTTTTCTCATAGTAATACTCCTATGTTTGCAAAGGAAAAGATAGATCAGATTTTAGATTCATACAAAGATTTCAAGATAGCGACAATTTGCTCGCATTCTGCCCTCCAAATTTTCAATGGCGCAAAGCAGTATGGAGTAAAAACAATAGGAATCTGCACAGAAAAATCCAGGGAACTCTATGAATCATTTCCCTATGCAAAGCCAGACGAATTCATAATGGTCGACGATTATTCCAAGATACCTGCAGACGAGCTTGTGGAAAAGGAGGCGATCCTTATCCCCCACGGCTCCCTTGTTGAATACACAGGAGACGGGATCGAAGACCTCGCAATCCCGATTTTCGGAAATCGCAGCTCCCTTATTTACGAGAAAAACAGGGACAAGATGTTTGAGTGGATGGAAAAATCCGGCTTGAAGACACCAAGAATTCTCAAGCCAGATGAAATAGATGGCCCTGCAATCGTAAAGTTCCCCGGGGCAAAAGGCGGAAAGGGCTACATGGTAGTAAACAACCCTGAAGAATACTATTCCAAAGTAAAAGAAGGCGCAAAAACGATGATCCAGGAATTCATCGTCGGTGTGCGGGCATATATGCACTATTTCCATTCCTTTGATGGGGAAGCGGGCTACAAAACTTCATACGGAAGGGTGGAAATGATGGGAATAGACCGTAGGATGGAATCAAATGCAGATGAAATCGCACGCCAGCTTTCCGTGGGCGCAAACATTCCAATTTCATTTACTGTTATGGGCAACCAGTCCCTTGTTTTGAGAGAATCTCTCCTTCCTCAGTACATGGAAATGGCCAGGGGAGTCTGCAATTCCTCCCAGAATTTATTTGGAGGGATGCACGGACCATTTTGCGTAGAAACAATCGTAACTGATGATTTGGAGATATACTCATTCGAAATCTCTGCACGCATAGTTGCAGGTACAAATATCTTAGAAACTCCCTATTCTCTTTATACACATGGAAAGGATTACACCACTGGAATGAGGATTGCTGAAGAGCTGAAGGAAGCATTCAATAAAAAGAAGCTCAAGGAAATAATCTACTAGCGTTTTTTCTTCTTTGGGAATTCCTTCGTACTTTTCCAAAGCAGCTCAAAATAATTCTTGAAGCTTGTTGCCATTGATCTATCTGTTATTGCAATTGCAATCATCTTATCAGAAACCAGAGGGATAATCACCCTGTTTCCATATATTTCCACCCACGCGGGGGAGTTGTTCTTTGGGAGTGATCTCACTTCTGTGTTTTTCCAGCTTCTTGCCCTAGCGAACCTGTCCTCTCCAACATCAGAGTTGTACATCATCCTAAGAGTTACACCCATTGCAATCCTCTTGGTGTGGAATACTTGGAAATAATCCACAAGGCTTTGGGTAACATTCGCAGGGGAGCCTATGATTAGTACTTCCTCCCCCTTTTCCATGTCTGCAAGAAAAGACTCCTTAAGCATTTTGTACCCTTCTTCTCCCTCTACTGTCCTCACCCTCGTTTCGGTTGGGATGTATATGTTCATGTTTTGTATGTAGTCCATCGCTTTGGTCGCTTCTTCCATTTGCTGCATGTACATTCCTTTCAGCACGGACGATCCTGAAGAGTAGTATCTGCTTACATCCTCCTTGCTCATTTTGGAAACAAGTCCCATGGAAGTAAGTCTGTTGAGTGCTTCATATGTCTTCGAGCGTGCAATCCTTAGGTTTTTTGTTATGTCTCCTGCAGTGGTTTCAGGGTTCGAGGCTACATATAGGTAAACCTCAGCTTCCATCTTCGATAATCCTATTACTGCTAGTGACCTTGCTACCTCCTCCCTTTCCACAATATCTGCTTTGATTAGTACTTTTATTAAAGGGGTGTCCTCCTTTACCGGACAGCAAGTATTTAAATACTCCAAAAAAGGAACCTGTTTAGGGTGGTAGAATGGATGCCGAAAAACTGGCTAAGAAAGTTTCCGAGAAACTCGGGACTTACGAAAAGAAAAATTACTCAGAACGAACCTATGACGACTCGGATCACAGGTTTATGAAGTGGCGTAGGCCACGCTCTCTCATGTGAACCAAAATAAGCAGTGCCAAACGGAGGGGCAGGCCCTTTGGGCCTCCCTCCAATATTCCTCTTATTCTCTCTGTTCCCTCATTTTCCTCCACACTGAGATATTTTTAAACTAATTTGAACATATTTTTCCCCATGGCTTTTATACGCTCGCCCATAGTCTGTGTGCTTGGGCACGTGGATCACGGAAAAACCACTCTTCTTGACCGCGTTAGGGGCAGTGCTGTCGCTTCCAAAGAAGCCGGAAAAATTACCCAAATGATTGGAGCAAGCTACCTTCCAACTTCTGTAATAGAAAAAATCTCTGCCCCGGTAAAACATATTATGAAAACCGAGCTGATAATTCCCGGCCTCCTTTTCATAGATACTCCTGGCCACGAAGCCTTCACAAACTTGCGCGAGCGTGGGGGCGCCCTTGCAGACATTGCAATTCTCGTAGTAGACATCACCCAAGGTTTCCAGCCTCAGACCCTGGAAAGCATCAAAATCCTAAAACAGTGCAAACCCCCCTTCATAGTTGCCGCAAATAAACTGGACAGAATCCACGGCTGGAAAAAACAACCTACCAACTCTTTCTTGGAATCTTTCAAAATGCAGCCCGAGCATGTGCAGACCCTCATGGACCAGAAGATATACGCCATGATGGGCCAGCTTTCCGAGCATGGTTTTGATTGCGAGCGCTTTGACCGCATGCAAGACTTTACTACGCAAATCGCAATTGTTCCGATAAGCGCAAAAAGCGGTGAAGGCCTTGCAGAATTACTTCTTCTTATTTCAGGAATGAGCCAAAAATATCTTGAAAAGCGTTTACATATTTCCGGGGAAATCGCAAAGGGTTCCATAATAGAGGTAAAAGATGAAAAGGGAATGGGCACAACCCTCGATGTAATTCTTTATGATGGAACACTCGAGCGCGGAGAGGAGATCGCATACCTTACCCAAAATGGGGTAAAGAAAACCAAAGTGCGTGCCCTTCTCCAGCCAAATTTGACGCCCAAAAATCCCCAGGAAAAATACCTTAATTTGGATAAAGTTGTTGCAGCGGCAGGGGTAAAAATAGTCGCTCCAAGCTTAGAAGGAACAATTCCCGGCTCTCCATTTACAGAAGTCTCCAACTTCGAGCAGCAGCGTGAAGAAATGGAAAAACACCTCAAGAACGTGCTCATAGATTCAGATGAAGATGGCGTAACAATCAAGGCGGATTCCCTTGGAAGCGTGGAAGCAATACTCTATCTTTTTAAGAAAAACGGCATCCCTGTAAAGCGTGCAGGAATCGGCCCCATAACCAAAAAAGACATTCTTTCTGCACACGCAGTTTCCGAGCGCAACCGATACAAAGGAGTTATTTTCGGATTCGGCGTAAAAGTATTTGGTGAAGCGCGCAAGGAATCCCACAACTCAAATGTTCCCCTTTTCTGGAGCAACGTAATCTACAAGCTTGTTGAAGAGTACCAGGAATGGGAAAAAGAGGAAAAGGAACGAGAGAAAAAAGAGCTGGAAACCGAACTTCCCTGGCCCGCAAAGCTTAAGGTTCTCCCTGGATTCTTTTTCCGCCTAAGCAAGCCTGCAGTATTTGGAGTAGAAATTCTCGAAGGCCGCCTCCGTAAAGGTTCCTCCATAATGAACGAAAACGGAGATGTGCTTGGAGAAGTAAAAAACATTCAATCTGAAGGAAAGGCCATAGATGAAGCAGACGAGGGCGCAAAAGTTGCAATTTCCTCTCCTGAAATCACCTTAAACAAAGATGTGAATGAAAACGATCTTCTCTATGTTGCAATGCACAAAAAGCAAATATTTACCTGGGAGGAGAAAAAAGATTCCCTCTCGGAAAAAGAGCAGCTTCTTCTTGAAAAAATAAAGCAGATCGTCCTTTTCAAATAGTCACAATTTTTATATGTTCTCTCAGTTGTTCCCTAGGTGAGCATATGGTATTTGGAATTGGAGAAGGAAAAATCGAATTGGAATTAAACACGCATAGCCTTACCCCCGGAGGAAAAATTTCCGGGAAGCTAAAGCTGGACCTGAACGCCCCAAAGAAGGCAAAGGAACTCCGTGTTGAGTTAATCGGAGAGCAGAAACAGTCACAAATCCGTGTTGGTTCAGGCGGAGCGAGGAGCTCAAGCAAGACAGTAGTGGTTTTCCGCTCAATGCAGAAGCTCGGAGGCGAGCAGGAATACACTAGCGGGGACTACGATTTCGAGCTCGACTGTCCCCCAAAGGAAGAGCCCAAGGAGGAAGTTCAGCAGGAAGGCCTTGCAGGCGCAATAGTGGGCGCAGCAAAAATGCTCAGCAACAAGAAACCTGTTGAATACTCAGTTGTGGCCTCCCTGGACATCCCAATGTCTATGGACATAACAAAGAAGACAAGAATTGCAGTACTATAAGAATAAGAAAAATAATTAGGGAAAATCTTTTCCCTTTTCTACTTTTCAAGTTCTATTTTCCTCTCTTGGTCAACTTTCTCTTTCCAGACCCAGTGATCCCATCTTTCATCAAGCATTTTTTGGATTTCCTTAACATCCTCTTCAGTAAGATGCTTGAACCTCTTTTGCCCTTTTAGATATGTTTCCACAGGCTTCTTTTCCGGCTTCATATTCAGCTTCATGAACCCATCTTCTATTTCCATTAGAGGCCATACATGTGTATCTACTGCATCTTTCAGGTATTGCATGCTCAAGGATGAATCCGTTCCCCATCCAGGAACACACGTAGTAAGTACATTCACGAACGTAGGACCTTTGATCTCCTTTGCCTTCTGAACCTTCTGCTGCAAATCTGCATAGTGCGCACTCGTAGAAGTAGCCACATAAGGAATGTTATGTGCAGCTACGATTTCCGTAAGCGGTTTTTTGAACTGCATTTTTCCCTGTATTTTGGTTCCCACCTGTGAGGTAGTTGTTTTCGCTTTCCAAGGAGTTGCACCACTCCTTTGCACACCCGTATTCATGTACGCTTCATTATCGTAGCAGATGTACAATACATCGTGACCCCTTTCCATCATTCCGCTCATGTGCCCGAATCCAATATCATAGGTCGCTCCATCTCCTGCAATCACTACAACTTTTGTATGATCATTTCCCATTGCGCGCAATGCTTCAGAAACCCCTGCAGCAACAGGTGCCGCATTTTCGAATACACAATGAATGTACGGAACCTCCCATGCACTTATTGGGTATGCACTTGAAAATATCTCACTGCATCCAGTTGCATTCACAATAATTGTATCTTTTCCAAGCACTTTCATTATGTGTCTGAATGCTACAGTAACTCCGCATCCTGCACAAGCAGTATGTCCACTCTTGAACAGTTCTTTATTTTCAAGCTCTGGCTTAGCCATCTCAGTCACCCCACACTTTCTTCACAGGGCCATTTTCTATCTCCCCGAACATCTGCTCTATATGCTTAACCGTAACATCTTTTCCGCCGAGCCCCCCCACGTACGAAGAAATAGGGGAATCCACCCCTTTCTCTTTCATCGCCGAGGAAAGCTCCGCGTACAAAGGCGCATCTGCTCCCATGCTCACTGCTTTTTCAAATACAAGAATTCCTTTCTTTCCTTTGAACGCTTCCACAACACCCTCGGGGAAAGGCCTATAACATCTAATTCTCACAAGCCCAACCTTTTTTCCTTCCTTGCGCATTTTCTCAACCGCAAGCTCCGCATTTTCCATAAGGCTTCCTAATCCCACAAACAGATATTCCGCATCTTCTGCTTCGTATTCTTCCCAGAGCCCGTTTCCGTATTTCCTCCCGGAAATCTCT
>JAUWMC010000021.1 GCA_030613375.1 Microcaldota archaeon | reverse complement strand
CTTTGTAATCACCAATACGGAAACTCCTTCTCCGCTTGCAGCATCCCTTTTCATCGCAGTATTGACTGCCTTTACCGCAGTCCTTACTGCATCCTTGATTTCCATGTCTGGCCTGTAAATCTCTTCTATAAGCCCCATTGCAATCGGGGACCCACTTCCTGTTGCAGTGTAAGTTTCCTCAGTAACTCCGCCCAGCATGTCCACGCTGAACACCCGGCCCTTTTCATCCACCCCACCCACAAGAATCTGCCCGAAGAATGGATAATACTTATATTGTGAAAGTATGTTTGCAAGGAGCGTTGCCGCCGCCTCCACACTCATTTTCCTTCCGTTCTTGAGCTCATAGAGCTTAATCTCTGCCTTCATCCATCGGATGAGCGACTGTGCGTCCCCAACCCCACCTGCAATAGTCATCGCAATAGTATCGTTGATTGATGCAATCTTGAGCACATCCTTACTTGCAATATAGAACCCCATAGTGGCCCTTTTATCACTCGCTAGAACTACCCCGTCCTTGCAAACAAGTCCGATGGTTGTTGTTCCTGTCTTTTTTACCTGGTCTGCCTTCATTTCTTCCATAGGCTCACCAAAAATAGTAGCGTATGTAACTGTTTTCTAAATCTTTATAAAGGGTAATGCTCTCCTCAAAACTTATTCAGAAAACCAGTGTATATTCCTATTGTGCATCAAAGTGTTTAAAAATGTTCCGCCTTCCAAACTTCCTATTCAGTGCATCGCCTGTTCCATATGTGGTTATTTCTGTGTAAAAATAGATTTTCAGCACCATATTTAAACCTTCCGCCAATTATAATATAATAAGATGAATCTCCAAACTGGCGGGCGGCAGCTAAGCTTTAGATTCGCCCAATCTCCCCCTGTAGGAATGCCCATATCTAACGGCACCGTCAGGTCAATCCCTGCTTCCAGAGCACAAAAACGAATCACCAGCAAAGCGGAAGGCCAGGACAATGGTGGCCCTGACAGCCAGCTATTAATCAAGTTGCCGCCTCCACGCTACACCAGAATACTGAAGAAACCCATGCCAGAGCCAATCCTGACCCAGGATACCACGTTCACTTATACAAAACTCATGAAAATATTGTCTACTGGTAACTATCCTGAGCATGCAGTAGAATTCATAAAAACGGCATATCATTTTGTTGAGAAGATTTATAGCAAAAAGCTCCCCAGAGCCAACGGTGATCCCGCAATCGTACACCTCCTTGCTCCTGCAATTCGGGCTGCAAGGATGGGGTTGAATGCAGCAGTTATCTGCGCATGCTTCCTCCATGATGTGATTGAAGACACAAATAGAAAAAGGGCAGATGAAACCAGCATCCTTCCCGATCAGATTCTTAATTTATTCGGGCCGCACGCCCTTGCGCAGGAATGTGGTAAGGATACCTTAGAATTGGTCCTGTTAGTCACGAAGCCCAAGCTTTTTGAAAAAGAAAAACGCTGGATTTTTCCAACTTCTGATGAGTTTTTCCAGCGGGATGATGATTATTACAGAGAGATCAAAAGTAGAATAGACAGGAAGGCTGAGCATTCCCTTTATGATGATCGCAGTGACGTTTATTATGCCAATGTCCTGAATTCCGGCAGCATTCTTGGGAACCTCCTAAAACTTTTGGACAATGTGCACAATGCAGAAACAATGGCAGGCCTTGACCCTTCAAAAATAATGAAAAACCTCCGTACAATGGCAAGGAATACAATGAAGCACGCAGCAATTTTCTTTGTTGAGGAGGACGTCAACCATATAATGCAGCTTTTCCTCAACATGGGCATTGACATAGAACGGAGTGTGGAGCCTATAGTCCCCACAACCCAGGTTATCACATTCAAGCTAAGGGATCGCTTCGATGCAGCAGCTTTCCTGAAGCACCCCAACCCCAAATATGCGTACATATCAATATACGGAAGCAATCCCCTAGTTGCTCTTGCGATGGATCATGTGGAAGTTGGCCTTCCGCCCAGGATCGGTCTCAACTATGTTCCCCTCCTTACAAATTACCTTGGAAACGGATTTCACGTTACCCGTGAAGAGAGCGCAGTTCCGATAACCTCCCCTGTTCATGAAAGCATGGTCAGGATTACTGGTTTCACTGACAATGATGCCCGCTCCAGGGTTATCCAGCCTTCACAGGTTTCCCCGCGCTACTTCGACCTTCTGGATGAAAATGGAAGAATCATCGCAAGCGTTTCCCTTGCTTCCCTTGCAAAAAGGGACGTTCGTCTTGGTCCCCATGCAGAGGAGCTTCTCGCAAAAGCAGAGGAAAGATATGCTCTTCTGAAGGAGCTGCTCCGCACGTTCCACCAGGATGAGATCTACCCTGCCTTGAAAAATGACCCAGTAAACCAATAGAAAAAAATGGCAGGGCATAGAGAAGCATTAAAAAACCCAAAACCAATATTTTACTAATGGGCGGTTCAGATTTTCCCCACTTAACTTTTATGGGCCTTTGCCTGGATGTGTTCAAGGATGTTTACACTCCCCAGGAGGATTCATTCCTCCTTGCAAAGCACACCCACGCTTTAGAAGGCAACATACTCGAGTTAGGAACCGGATGCGGCCTCTCCGCTCTATTGAACGCATCCCGCAACCCCTCCAATTATGTTTTCGGAGTAGACCTCAACCCTTTCGCAGTCCAGAATGCCCAGTACAATGCGCGCCACAACCGCATCAAGAATGCTCATTTCCAGCATTCAAACCTCTTTTCCAATATCCCAAACATTCGTTTTGATTCAATCTTTTTCAACCCCCCATACCTCCCGGAAGAAGAAAACGGAACGCAAAAAGGGAGCATGCTCGACCTCGCGCTTTATGGGGGAAAAAACGGACGCAAACAAACTGATGTATTCCTCCACTACCTGGACGATTACCTCCTTCCTGGAGGAAGCGCATTCCTTATCCAAAGCTCACTAACAGATATCCCAAAAACAGTGGAGCGCGCCTCCATCCTAGGCTTCTCTACAGAAATAATAGAAGAGCAATCCTTCTTTTTTGAAAAGCTTGCCCTGCTTAGGTTGTTCAAAGAATGATGTAAATTCTTCCCTTCTTGCTCACAGTCATTGCAGTTTCTCCAGACCAGTCATATGTTTTTGCAAAGCCCTTTTCCAGCCTCATCTTCATTCCTGGTTTTATGGGCGCTCCCCTTTGCTCAAACAGATACACAACCCCTTCATTTCCCTCTTGGTCTGCCACCACAATTCTCGTAAACGTATCCTTCTTTGTTTTCGTTCTCTGGTAATCCTTGTGCTCTATATTCTTCACATACAGAGTCCCTGTACTTATGTTTCTCATCCCACTCTTCAATTCAGTAATATTCGTAATGTTGACTTCAGTATACCTCTTCTTCGCCACATCAAATGCCATCTTTATCTGGTCTTCCGTATTCTTCAGCATCTTCTTCATGGCATTCTTCATCACTTTTTCGTCACCCTTTGAAGCCATCATTGTGTCAAATGCAAGCTTGAAAACTGTCTGCCCTGAGGTACCATCCCCTGTAGGTTTTTCAAGCATCCATTTTTCCTCGGGCGTAGGCTCTTCACTCATAACCGCTTCATCTTCCAGCGCCCCCACCTCCGCTTCCTTGAAAACCGCATCAGGCTTCACTTCTTTTGTTGAAACCAGCCCAAGCTCATCCGCAAGCGACTGCTGCTCAGGATCCTTTTCTTCTTCTTCATCAATCCCTTCTTTCAGTTCCTCACTACCCGCAACTACATCCAGGTATCCACTAAGCATCTCTTGCACTGCTTTTGTGCTCTCCCCGCTTTCTCCTTCCCCCTTTTGCCTCATTGCTTTCAGGTACATTTTTTCGATTGTGGGCATCATCCTCTTTTTTATCTCTTCTGCCTTTTCCTTGCCCAGTTTTTTCTCGAACAACATCTCTATCGGCCTGAGCATCTTTTCCTTTACACTTTCCGCCTTTCTCTCATCAGGGCCTTTTTCTTCCTCCCTTTTCTTCTCCCCATTCTTTCCCTTCCTGAAAACTTCTGCAAAGCTCATGAGCTCCGGTTCACTATTATTTGCTTTCAGCTCCTCCAGCAATTTGCTTATGGTTTCCCGCACCCCTTTATCCTTATCATAACTAAGCTCAACAAGCGCGAACATCGCACCCGGTGCATCATATTTAGCAAGCTCTACCGCAGCTTGTTTTC
This sequence comes from Microcaldota archaeon, assembly GCA_030613375.1. Lineage (GTDB taxonomy): Archaea > Micrarchaeota > Micrarchaeia > Anstonellales > Bilamarchaeaceae > CAIKOA01. The sequence goes on along the minus strand of JAUWMC010000021.1, from coordinate 14,173 downwards.
TGACATGTGGGTCAGAATCAAAAGTAAGTGAAATAAGCTCATGGAGCCCCATCTTCTTCATGTTTTCTACCTTCCAGTTCCTCTAATGCAACCCGCAGTACGTTTAGTAGGGACCTCCCCTCTTTTTCAGTCGGATTGGCACGACCGATTACTCTTCTGAAAGCCACCTCGCACCTTTCTGGATTGCGGAAATTATATCTCCCTACCAAACTTTTAAACATATCTATAAGCACTTCCTTCTCCTTGCCAGAAAGCCTCTTTTCCTTCGTTCTTTTTACCCTCCGCGTACCCAGCGCGTATAGTACAACCGCTACCGCATGAGATAGGTTTAGTACGGGGTATTCCTTATTCGTTTCCACATGCACAAGGTAATCGCACTCCCCAATCTCCTTCACGTTCAGCCCGATTCCTTCTCTTCCAAAAACAAGCCCCAATTTCCCGTACCCATCTGCCTTCTCCAGAAATTTTTTCAAAGGAACTGCAGCCCGAATAGTTCCCTTATTCCTCTTGAGTATCCCCGTAAACCCAACTGCAGCATCACAGTCATCAACCGCCTCCCTCAGACTTCCATATATCGTTGCCCCCTCCAGAATCTCCCTCGCATGTTTCGAATACATAATCGCATCCTCCCCCACTCCACAATACGGCTCTACTATTCGTAATTCCGTAATCCCAAAGTTCTTCATCACCCTTGATACCATCCCAAGGTTAACTTCATACTCTGGATTCACCAATACAAGTACCTGTTTCACATTTCCACATCCTTTAAAAGCATTACTCCTATAAATCTCCTCTACACAGTTTATTTCTAAAAAACTAATATATAGTGATTTGTATGGATATCGAGGAAGTTGAAGCGCGAATAAACGAGCTTGAAGACAGCAAGTCCAAGCTCATCGGCGAAATCAAGAAGAATTATGGTCGAATCCGCTACAAAAAATACGAGGAGAAAGCCCTCGCACCTTTCCTCAAGGAAACCGAACACGTGATAGTTGGCCCTGTGCGTAAACAGCTGCGCAGACTCGAATTCAAAATCGCAACCCAGGCATATACTCCTCAGATTGAGCGCAAGCTCGTTAAGGAGGTCAAGAAAGTAGAAGAACAACTCAAGGAACTCCGTGCAGTTGAAAAGGCAAGGCGCAAAAAGAAGCTCGTAATGCAGGATATCGTGGACTGCGAAAACCGCATTACCGAAATCGAGGGAGATCTCAAGGGAATGCGCTCTGAGCTCAAGGACCTTTATGCAAGGCGCAAGACCCTCCAGTCTGGAAAGAAACATGGAATCATCTTCGGTGAAAAGCCTGATGACATGGTTTCTATGGAAGACATTGTGATCATAGAAGATACAAGAGAAAAAGGAAAGAAGGGAGAATAATCTCCTTTTTTCTAAATTTTAAAATAAAAACAGAGTTAGTGCGCATATTATTACACGTCTTCAGACCGGACTAGACCGATAAATATGGGCATAGTGATTCCCCCTCCGCGTTTTCCTGCATTCCATAATCCATACTCAGAAATTTAGCGCTCAATCGTATTGATTATCTCTTTATGATCAAAGGCCAATTCTGGAAGATCCCTCAGCGAAAACCACTCCGCCTCTCTAGCATCATCCCCCCCGGAAATTTCTCCACCAACAGCCTCACACAAATAAGCAACCGCAATTGTTCCCCTCTCAGGATCTCTCAAAGGTTCAGAAAACACCCCAACCAATTCCAAAACCCTAACCTCCAACCCTGTTTCCTCTTTTGCCTCTCTCACACAAGCATCTTGTGCGGTTTCTCCGGAATCCACAAATCCTCCTGGAAGTGCCCACGCTCCCAAAAATGGTTCGGTTCCCCGTTTAATCAGTATGATTTTTCCATCTCTAATAATAAGTGCATCAACTGTTGTGGGTCTCATAAAACATAATTCACACTAACTCTTATTTAATGGATTTTTCAAAATCAATTTTCATATCAAGTTTCTTAAACCCGTCCAAAAGCGCTTCCATCTCTTTGAGGTATTCTTCTCCTGCTCCATCTTGTTGAATTCTTTTTTCAACTGCTTCAATGGATGCAAGTTCCCTCTTTCTCTCGTTGAGCCGAACATACTCATCAATAAGTTCAGAATCTCTTTTGAATTTTGTTCTGGATATTACCAACACCGTAAGTTTTTTCCAGGTTTTCATCTCAGCAGAATCCAGTTTTTTCTTTAGTTTTTTTATAGTGTGGTGCAGAAATCTCACTTCGTCACACACTGAAGTAGATGCCCAATTCCCCCTATTGCACAGGCTACTTTGCCCCGCACACCCGAAAGAGATCGCAGCAGCTAAAATTATCTTTGCCATAGGCTCCACACATTTTGGTATTTTTCCAACTGGGAGGTTACGAAACTTCATTACGCGCATAATCCACAATCCCTTCTTAGATTTATTCCCAAAAACGTTTTAAATCACTTTCTTTCAAAAACTACCATAACTATTTCATTTTTAAACCAAAACAAACCAAGAGGATTCCAATGGATCTCGGAAAGAGCCTAAGGCAACTGGTAGCAAAGATTACCAATGCTCCGGTCGTAGATGAGAAGGCAGTAAAATCCTTCGTTCGTGACCTCCAGCGTGTGCTGATTGCTTCAGATATAAGCGTAAAGCTTGTTTTCGACCTCACAAAACATATTGAGAAGAGAGCATTAGAGTCCGAAAAACTTGAAGGCCTCACTCTCCGTGAGCATCTTCTCAAGATTGTCCATGATGAACTTATCTCTTTCATGGGTGAAGGCTACGAGCCCAAAATGGACAAGCACAAAATACTCCTGATGGGTTTGTTCGGAGCCGGAAAAACCTCCACCGCAGGCAAGCTTGCTTATTTCTATAAGAAGCGCGGCTTCAAAGTCGGTGTAGTAGGTGCAGATGTTGAAAGACCAGCAGCCCAGGAACAACTCCAACAACTATCCGAGCAAATCGGAGTAAACTTCTACACAGTAAAGGGAGAGCCCGATGCTTACAAGGTTGTGCAGGACGCTCTTTCCCGCTCCGAAGACGACATAATCATAATTGATTCCGCAGGCCGAAACGCATTCGATGAACGTCTTGCAGATGAGCTTTCTAAAATCGGAGAAGTTCTCAAGCCCGAAGAAACCTACCTCATAATGAGCGCAGATGTAGGCCAGGTTGCAGGTAAACAAGCAGAGGAATTCAACTCCCTCATCCCAGTAACTGGAGTAATCGTAACCAAAATGGACGGTTCAGGAAAAGGGGGAGGTGCCCTCTCCGCAGTTTCCTCAACCGGCTCCAAGATTTCGTTTATTGGAATGGGAGAGAAAATGGAGGATTTCCAAGTTTATGACCCATCCAAATACGTAGGCCGCCTCCTTGGAATTCCAGATATTGAAGGTCTTATGGAAAAAGTAAAGGCCGCTTCCGAAGCAGCCCAAATCTCTCCAGAAGATATGCAGGAATTCACAATCGAAACATTTTTCCAGCAGCTCAAGGCCGCAAAAAACATGGGTCCACTTGGAGGAATATTCTCCATGATGGGTGCGAGCGATATCCCCCAGGAAGTTCTAAACCAGGGCGAAGGAAAAATGAAGCAGTTCGAATCTATAATCTCTTCAATGACTAAGGAGGAGCGCGCAGACGCTTCTCTTATCCGTAAATCCCGTGCACGCATGGAGCGTATTGCAAAAGGCTCCGGAGCTTCCCTAGAAGATGTGCGTGGCTTTATGTCACAATTCTCCAAAATGGAAAAGATGTTCACCCGCTTCCGCAAGGACCGCGGCTTCCGCAAGAAAATGGAAAAAATGCTCAAGGGTGGAGGAGGAATGAACCTCCCTCCAGGAATGGGAATCTAGATTTTCTTCCCTACCTTAAACAGCATCTCCGCAAAACTCTCCTTCACTATTTTATCCGGCTCAAAACCTAAATTCGCAGCTAACTCATGCAACTTCTCTTCACTCTCTCCCCGAATCAATACAAAATTCCCCAATTGGTCTATGTGCGCCATCCACACTTCCATTTCTCCCAGCTTATACACTTTCTTCTCCAGCACCACCTGGCCAACACTGCTAAATAATTTATTGAAAATCCTCCTAGCTCCAACCACATCCCCCAATTCACTTGAAACAATATCAAAGCATCCATTTTCCTTATTATATGCAGCCAACCTCATCTTCGCCCCTTGCTCTTCCTGCACAATCTTCAATCCCCCTCTTCCTTCCGTATCAAAATAATTAGCCCTTTCTTTCCCCTCTCCAACTTTCTGCGCTTCTATCTTTCTTAATTTCTGTTCAACCTCTGCAAACCCTCCGCATTTAACTTTCAATTCTTTCATGACCAATCCCTCCCATCGCTAACTTTTTAACCTTCACCCATTAATTTCACCTCATGCCTATTGAAATAAATCACTCTAGATGCATCCAGTGCATCGGCTGCGCATCAGTATGCCCTACAGGGGCAATTGAACTGGATGGCCTCAGAATGGTTTTCCACCCTGAAAAATGCATCTCTTGTGGAACCTGCGTAAAAGGATGTCCTGCAAACGCAATCAAATTCCTCCCCAAGGTAGGAGAGGAGAAAAAAGAGGAATGATTTTCATGCAATACGATCACGATGTAATAATAATCGGTGCAGGTCCTTCAGGAGCTACAGTCTCCCGTCTCCTTGCCCAGAATGGTCTTGATGTAATGGTTTTTGACAAGCGTAAGGAACTTGGAGAGCCCGTAAGGTGCGGAGAAGGTCTTGGCATCCGCGAAGCGGTTGCCCAAAATATTGATATTCCAAAGCAATGTATCTCAACAGATATTCACGGAGCTAAAGTTATCTCTCCGGATGGCTCAGAGATTGTATGGAGAGACAAGGAGACTACTGGTTGGGTCCTTGAAAGGAAAATGTTTGACAAGTGGCTGATGGAACAAGCAGTTCACAAGGGTGCCCGCGTCCAGTCATACACCCGAGTTACAGACCTCGTCTATAAGGATGGAAAGCCCCAAGGTGTAGTTGTTTCCCACGGAGCCCGAGAACCTTACGAAGTAACTGCCCCGCTGATAGTCTCAGCAGAAGGAATGGAATCCCAGATTGCCCGAAAGGCCGGTTTCCGTGCCCTTTCCACTCTCTACGATGTAGATACTTGCTACCAGTACGAAATGCAGGAATATGATCACGAGAATCTCATTGAGCTATATTTCGGAACTGAGGCAGCCCCCCGCGGTTACGTATGGATTTTCCCCAAAGCTGACAAGAAAGCTAACGTAGGAGTAGGAATAGGTGCCCACCTAGAAACAGGAATGAAGGACGGCGGCCTCAAAGGCGCCACCCCCAAGGATTTCCTGGATAAATTTATCGAGAACCACCCCCAGCTCAAGAACGCTTCTAAACTTCAGGATTTCGGAGGAATCATCTCGGTCGGAGCCCCCATCGATTCCTTTGTAAAGGACAATTTCCTCGTAGTAGGAACCGGAGCGAGGCAGGTAGATCCAATCCATGGTGGAGGAATCGCTCTCGCTATGGAAGCAGGTGTAATAGCTGCCAACACAATCCTAAAGGCCCACAACACCAAGGATTACTCTGAATCCCTCCTAAAAGAATACGAAACCATCTGGCGCGCAGGCCCGGGAAAGAAGGTTGCAAAACGTCTTCTCCTCCGCAAGGTACTGGAAGCCGCTTCAGACGATGATTTCAACCACATCTTCAAGAGCATAACTGATAAGGACCTGAACAAAGTAATGAACGGAAACTTCGCAGGTCCGGTCGCGAAAGTGGTTGCAGGAAGGCCCCAGCTCGTTAGCTTGCTCAAGGCTCTGGTCTCCTGAGTCCCACTTCTTCCTTTAATTTCAAAATGGCCCCAGCCAATACCTATTTATACGTTACTAGCCACAAATACTTACTACTTATGGTGAAAACATGACAGAACCCGCAAGGAAACTACAAATGAAAACAACCACGTTTGCGCTTAACAGCAAACTTATTACTGTAGGCATATTAAGGAAATTCAATGACAGAGAAAGAACTCCGCTTCTTGAAACCCCCGGAGCAGTGAAAGCTGCAAATTCAGAATACGGAACTAATCTTAAGCTTATCAGCCATAGGGTTTTGAATCATTTGCTCACTAAAACCAGCAACTGGAAGGAAGTCCGTGAAGTTTTTCCTTGCGTGGCTGGAGAAGGCATGGCATACGAAAAATCAGGCACTAAACTAGGAAACCAGATAGTTTTCGCTGAAGAAGGTGAGTCTAGGGTAATCATTTCTACGGGAAAGTACAAAGGGAAAAAGGGAATTGCTCTCGTAGTTCCTGAACTGATTGCTGATGACATCCAAAAAGACGGAAACGACATAGTACTTGCTGTTTCTGACACCAGATTCGTTGTAGTTCCAAATTTCCCTTCTGTAGATGGTTGGTACCTGCCGCATGAAGGGACAGGGATTCCAAATGGCAAAAAGGTTGAGTATTCTAATGAGGCCAGATACCTTCGGAGGAGGGATTCTTCATATGTGGGCCTTCCGGTCCGCGGCGACTACAACTACGTCGACAACGGCAGGCAGGGCGTCTTTGCGAACTACAGGCCATCCGGGAGTCTCGGGGTGGCAGTTGAAGTCCCCGAAGGGGACGCAGCAAAAATTGAAGCACCTACTGCTCCAGATGCAACACAGGAAACCGACAAGAAAATAGTTATTGAAATTGCTGATGTTTCAGCTGATGAATTAAGCGGTTTGCTAGAAAGATTTAGGCAAAACCTCGAAACTCTCGGGTATGTATCAAGAGAGGGAGTTGTGGCTTCCGGAAGGACGATTGAGATGGCATTTGATAAAGCAGATGCAAAAAAATAGCCCACCTCCTTCTTTTATTTAATTTTCGCACTATATAAACAGCCATTAGTCAATGCTAAAATGGTGTCCACATGGGCAAAATAAAATGCGGTGTCGTCGGAGTAGGGAATTGTTTTGCAGGTCTTTACCAGGGCCTTCAGTATTACAAGGAGCATTCTGAGAAGGAAGTAATCGGCCTTATGCATCAGGATATGGCAGGTTACAGAACCCAGGATATTGAATTCGTCTCAGCTTTTGATGTAGGCTCAAACAAGGTAGGAAAAACCCTTGATGAAGCCACCTACGCCTATCCCAATATGGTAAACTGGATTAAGCTCCCCAAGAGCGACGTAATCGTCCAGGAATCCCCTGTTCTAGATGGCGTAGGCAAATACGTAGAAGACCTAATCAAACCCGTTACAAACAAGCCCATAGACCAACTCAAAGAAGAAATCAAGAAACACATAAAGGAAACTGAAACCGAAGTAATCGTAAGCTACCTTCCCGTAGGAAGCCAGAAAGCAGCTGAGTTCTGGGCAGAAATGTGCCTCGAAACCGGAACCGCCTTCGTAAACTGCATGCCCGTATTCATTGCATCAGATGCTGATTGGGAAAAGAGGTTCCGAGAAAAGAAGGTCCCTGTAATCGGAGATGACATAAAGGGCCAAATCGGAGCCACCATAGTCCACCGTGTTCTTGCTAAACTCACCCAGGACCGCGGAGCCGAATTAGATAAAACCTACCAACTCAACGTCGGCGGGAACTCGGATTTCAAAAATATGCTTGAGCGCTCCAGGCTTGAATCCAAGAAAGTTTCCAAAACAGAATCCGTCCAATCTCAGATGAAGAACCGAATTCCGGATGAAAACATCCACATCGGCCCCAGCGACCACGTGCCCTTTTTGAAGAACACAAAACTCTGTTTCCTATACATAGAAGGCCGCCAGTGGGCAGACATCCCCTACAAAATCGACCTCAAGCTCGACGTCGATGATAAAGCAAATTCCGCAGGAATCGTAGTGGATGCAGTAAGAGCAGCCAAAATCGCCCTGGATAGAGGTTACGGAGGCGCAATCGAATCCGCTTCCGCTTACCTAATGAAACACCCACCAGTCCAGATGAGCGACCCTGAAGCTAAATCTGCTTTAGAATACTTCATAATGGGCAAAGAGCAGAAAACCGGATAGTGATTTTACTTTTCGGCAATATACACCGCTTCATTGTTGAACTGCCACACTAATTTTATTCCTCTAAACCCATGGTTTCTGAGCATGTGGTACTGCTTTGAAAGTGCCAATGGCATATCTTCTTCAGATGCATGCCTTAACCATGCCTCGAGCTCCCCCCCTCGCAAATTCTCCTTGAGGAATTCCTGATACACATTCTTGCACTGTTCATCCATCTCAGAGGTTTCTCCCCCTACAAAGTCCCCATTTACAAAAACCCCACCATCATTCAAAGAAGTATATATCTTTCCAAACAACTCATTTTTTTCTTCATGCGTAACATTATGTATCGCTATTGCAGAAACAACCGCATCATATTTTTCACCAAATTCCATTTTTCTAAAATCATCTCCCCGCAGCCTTACGCGCTTTAACGAGTTTTTGAGTTTCTCCCGTGCATTTTCAATCATTCTATCGCAGAAGTCTACCCCAGTTATCTTTGCATTAGGAAATTTGGTCAAAAGAAGGGATATTCCATGGCCAGTTCCGCATCCCAAATCCAATATATTCAGCTCCTTGCTTCCGTCCAATGCAACAGAGCCAATAAGACGCTCATGTAGTTCATCATTTCTCATCACGACTTTGTCTGCAACAGTATCATAATCGAGCACAGACTCTGAAAAATGAGAATGGATCTGATCCATATTTTGTTGTTTATAGGAGACGCATTAATAAATGCGTTGTTAAGGCCTTCAGAATGGCGGAAAACTGGACAGTATGCTCATCCAATGAGCATTATGCCCTACTTCTGCATTTATCTATTTGTCCATCAGAAGCTTAATCAGTACAAGAAGTCCACCCACTAGCGTTCCCAATTGAAAAATTACATTGGTAGTTATTCCAACTACAGCATCACTATAGACAAGCAGCCCAACTCCTACAACATACAACACAAGGAAAACTGGCTGTATCCCCTTATCTCCCTTAAACAGCTTATACAATTGCACAAGCCACCCAATAATTATCAGGCTCAAGCCTACTAGGAATATATCCATTTCTTCACCAAACCAACCTATAATTCCAAGATTAAAAAGCTTACTGCACTCTCAAAAATCAGTAATCTTCGGCTGAAGAATCCTCTCCATCGTGCTCCATCTTGTTCTAATTTCCCCCCTTAATTTCATCCTTCTTTCAGGGTCTTTCAAAGCAGCAATAGTCCGCTCATCTGCAGGATACCCACTCCCAATCTCCCCAACCTTTTCCGCAAGATCAGAAATCATTCTGTCCCGAGTAACCTTAGCCAGAATAGAAGCAGCCCCCACAATAGGGTACTTCAAATCCGCTTTATGCTCAGCAACAACATCCCTCCCAAACAGCCCAGCTTTCATAAGAAATCCACTTGCATTCCTTTCAGGAAGGTCTATGTACACCCTCCCGCCCATGGAAAGCGCCAAAACACCCATCTCCTTCGCCTCAATCACATTAAGGGATTCACGCCCCATTCTTTCATTTAGCTCAGAAGCAGAAATAACCCTAATTTGGTGTTTGCAAAGTTTCTTTATCTCAGGAAAAAGCTCCTCCCGTTTAGAGGAAGTTAATCTTTTAGAATCAGTTACTCCAAGCTCCACTAATTCAGCTTCCCCGCCATTGTCCACACTCGCTATGGAAATAACAAGGGGTCCGAGAACAGGTCCTCTGCCCGCTTCATCCAGACCAGAAATTAGCATGAAATTACTCAGAGCGGAGGCTTCGTTTTTCAATAATCACGAAGTCCCCAACTGCAAGAACAGCATCGTATGGGCACATACAAAGCCCGTCATCTCCTCTCATCTCTTCTGCTGCAGGATTATCCGGGTTGGGTTCCACTATAAGTTCTTCAATCTTTCCGGTAATCTCGTTTATGCTTACATCTACGAGCCTTCCGAACTCTTCACCGTCGTTAGTGATCACTTTCTTCCCTGATAGTTGCCTTGCAAGTGTGTACTTTCCCATAGGAACACCGAGAGATTATTACTTAAAAAGTTTATAAATACATCGCTTCTCATTCATAAAGAGTGGCAATATGGTGGAAAAACTCTTCAGAAAAGACCCTTATTCAGATTCGTGCAAAGCCACAGTAACATCCTCAAAAGATGGCGAAATCACCTTGGATAGGACAATTTTCTTTGCTTTTGCAGGAGGTCAACAGTCCGATTCTGGCATCATGGGAGGCTTCAAAGTCCTGGAAGCCCGCGTAGACGGCCCGGAAATCCGCTACAAGCTCGAAGAAGGAGCCACCCTAAACGAAGGGGATAAAATAGAAGTAAAAATCGACATGGAAAAACGCAAGAAAATAATGCGCCTCCACTCCGCAGCCCACTTGGTTTATGGTGTATTCATAAAACACACAGGAATCACAAAGCTCATCGGTTCCAACGTAACAGAAGACAAATCCAGAATAGATTTTGAATATCAAACTTCCCTCTTAGAAATGCTCCCTCCAATAGAAGAAGAAACCAACAAAATTATCGAGCAAGATGCAGAAATCAAAACCTACCCGGATGAAAATAAGCCGGATAGGTGGTGGTGGGAATGCATGGATATGAAATATCCCTGTGGAGGAACCCACCTAAAATCCTTAGGAGAAATAGGAAAAATCAAGCTTAAAAGAAAGAACATTGGCTCAGGAAAAGAACGGATAGAAATAACCCTGGTCTAGGGTTGCATCCATTCAATCTCGTAATATTCGTACTTGCTTCCAGATAACTCAATCTTCTTAATCAGATAATAAGTCACAGAACTTTCCCTGTCCGCAATAGCCAGGAGCAAATCCAGCTCTCTTTCCGCACAAGTTTTCAAGGAGGAAGCAAGCCCTTCCCCACCCAAATATTCATCTTCAGAAAGCGAAAGCATTAGGAACGAAGGCTTCCCATCCTTAGGATTTTCAACCCCTTGCCCCTTTCTGTGGTAAAGCGCAAAATCAACATCTCCTTTCTTCACCCTTCCCTTTCCTGGAATTGCAAGGATAAACGTTTTCTTAACAGAATGCGCAACACGGATTGCACGCGCCCACTCCGAAATAATCAATGAACTTTTCCTAGGAAACACATGCAACACATGCTTTGAGTGCGTCCATTCTTTACCCCCACCTGGTTTAGCCCCGGGAAAATAAATCCTGAAATGCGTACCAAATTTAAACCCGGTTTTCACTATATACCCCGCTTCCCTCCATTCAGAATATACATTATAAATATCCTCAAAATAATCAATCCTTTTTTTTGCTTCAGAAAACACCTCCTTCGTTTTTACATTACTAAGCTCCAATTTTCCCTTATCCAAAAGCAAAAGAGTTTCAAACACATCCAATTTCGAAATTGACCCCCGATGAGCCGCTTTATATGTTCCCATCTGCCCCAACCAATACTCATTGTACAGGAGCGATCCCACCTCTACATCATCCACAATGGAAATCAAATCGTCTTTGAAGAAAACTCCTCCAAACAAAGGAACATCCAATACTAATTTTCCCCGTTTATACCCTCCGGAAACACTTCTTCCATACCGTCCTTTTTCTTCCCCCTCAGGGCGGATGAATAATCCTCTATCCCTCCAGTCTTTATAGGTTAAATATCTTGCAAGTAGCTTCTTCTTTTTGAATTTGGATGCAAGTCCATTAAACGAAAGTTCTTTCCCTTTTGAATCAACACAATTCGCACCCCTTACATCCATTAAGTAAAGGGCCTCCTCAGGCTCAAGAAAAATCACACCTTTTTTATTCTCCCCATAACATCCTTTAACCAATGACGTAATGCTTTGCGCATCATCTGTTTTCACCTCTTTTCCATCCCACAGAAGCTCCATACGAACCCCTTTTCCCTGCAACAGTTTAAATTATTCCCGCCCAAATAAACTCAATGAAATCCGAGCGGGCCTACGATGTCCAATTAATGCTTGATGAAATCTTAGAACGCCTTCGAATGGATCACGTAATAGGTCCAAGAATAATCTGCATGCGCAGCCATGGAGCTCAGGTAAATGCATACGCAAGAATCTGGTCTCTCCCGGAAATCTGGAGAAACGCCCTGGAAATCAACCCCTTTTACGTAATCGAGGTAGTAAGCCAACATTACGATAAACTCTCAGAAGTAAAAAAGAAAAAAATCCTGATTCATGAACTCCTCCACATCCCAAAGAAATTCACCGGGGGATTGGTTCCGCACAAAAACCGGGGAAGAAAAATAGATGACGGGCTAGTAGAAGAAATTTATCAAAAATACCTTTCTAGTCAAAACCCGCCCGATATGCTTTAACAAAAGTAATTCCGTCTTTCCCCACAAACGCATAAGTAAGCTCTTTTCGCATCTTTCCCGCGGTCGCAACATCCGCAAGCAAATCCGGAGTCTCCCCCTCTTTTAAAACTCGAATAATCCCTTCAGTTCTGTCTTCTCCAACTCTAATTCCTTTACGATAAACCCGGATAAATTCCGAATCACCTTCTCCAAACCGAACAATTCTTCCGGAATCCCTCAAATGTTTTAAAACCGTGAATAAATCCTCATTTCCTTCAATTAATTCCTCAATACTTTTTCCAGTGTCTATCGCACCTTTTTCCTGGAAATAAGCAGCCTCAATAAGAGGAAGCTTAACCTTCTCACCTTCCTTTACCCCTGCTCCAAGAAGCTCTAGTTTTTCCACTAATTCAGTGTCATCCACAACGAAAAATCCCCCTTCAAGTCCCATTCAAACTCCCCCACTTCTTCCTACGTATCCATGCACACTCTTTGCTATCTTGTTTAGGTAGTGCGAAGGGATATTGTGCATGATAATTTCAACCCGGTGAGTCCCCGCAGTGTCTATCTGCAAAGTACCAAGCATAAAAATCCTCTCAACAAAACTCCTGTGGATCTGCACATTCGTAACCCTTTCATACGGCACATAAGTAGTTTTCTTGTTGAACAGGCCAGCGTGCATCGTAATTCCTTCATCATCAATATCTATGAACTGGACTTTCGCCCGTATAAACGCAGCAAATATGGAAAGGATCGTTAAAACCACGACCACGCTGTAAAGAAGCTCAAGCGGAATAACATACATTGTACTTACCCAGGTAAGGATCCCTGCCATGACCGCTGCCCCAAACAATGCACGCACATAATCCATCCTGCCGCATCTCCTTACTACAAATTCAGTTTCAACCATTGTGGAAACGATTATAAAGAAACTTATAAAAAATAGATACAGGTGTCACAAAATGATTGTTTATACTGATGGAGCATGTTCAGGCAACCCTGGCCCTATGGGAATCGGAGTTGTTGTATACAAAGGAGGCGAAATCCTCCAGCAAGTAAGCGAGGCTGAAGGAGATGGCACAAACAACGTTGCAGAATACCTTGCAGTAAAGCGTGGCCTGGAAGAAGCGATCCAGTTAGGTGCAGACGCGATAGAAGTACGCACAGACAGCCGCCTCGTAGTTCAGCAACTAAGCGGAAAATTCCGCATCAAGGCTCCCCACTTAAGGGAAATAAAATCCGAAATAGACCATCTAGCAGAAGGGCTCGTAGTAACCTATATCTGGGTGGAAAGGGAAAAAAACAAGCTTGCGGACAAGCTTGCAAAGAATGCAGTAGGGTGAAATTTCTTGAAGGAATCCCTTGCATCCTATTTCACTTTCGAAGCTTCCAAGAATCTCCCCATCCACCGCTGGCTCTATTACAAGGAAGCATATTCCCCCCAAATAGTCCAGCATTTTATTTCCTATTTCAATGCAAAGGAATCCGTATTCGATCCGTTTGCAGGAATCGGAACTACTCCTCTAACTTCCAAGTCATTGGGGATTCAGTCTACAGGAATAGATATCTCTCCTCTTGCAGTTTTCACTTCCCGCACAAAATGCGAAGATTATTCCCCCCAAGATATCCAAGATGCAAAACAGGAACTCAAAACCCTTTTCAAGGAAAGAAAAGAACCCCAATTCAAATGGGATTTCGAACTTTTTTCCCCCAGAAGATTCTTTTCCAAGCGCAACTACAATGACATTTGTTTCATAAGGGAAAGAATAGAGCAAATGGAAAACGAAAAAGTAGGTTCTCTTTTTCTTCTCGCACTCCTTTCCTCTCTTCCCCAAACTGGTTTCTTCATCAAAGCTGGAGGAGTATTAAGATTGGAAAAATCCAAGCGCGCTATGCCAGTAAAGGATGCATTCAAAAAGAAAATAAAGCAAATCCTTTCAGATCTGGAAACAAGCCCAATA
>JAUWMC010000037.1 GCA_030613375.1 Microcaldota archaeon | reverse complement strand
CTGGAAAATCCTGCTTTTGATACAGCCCTCCCCTTCCTAGGTTTGATAGTAGTAATCGTTTTAGCAAAAGAAGCCCTTACTGTCCTTAGAAAGTTCCTTGTTGAGAATGTAGCAACTCAGACTGAGAAAGAGCAAACAGTTAGAGTGATACGCCACCTGCTTAAAACTGATATTGGGGATTTTATCAATAAATATCAAATAGGGGCTCTACATGGAAGAATTTTTCGTTCAATCCAAGGTTTAGTTAAACTCATTAAACTCGGGTTTATTGATTTTTTCCCAACGTTTTTTGCTGCAATCGCAGCATTGGCAATCGTCTTCATTCAGAAGCCAATGCTCGCTTCCTTTATGATTTTAGTAATACCTGCTGGTCTATTCATCGTCTTTAAACAAATTTCATCACAAAAAGGAATAAGGGTGTCATTACTTAGAGGGAAAGAGATGATTGATGGAAAAGTCGTAGAGATGATGGGGGGACTGGAAACTATCCGGGTGGCAAACACTACGGACATTGAAGTTGCTAAAGTAGAGACAGTTGCAGAACGCCTAAGAAAAATAGAGATGAAACATCATATCTGGATGGCCATATATGATGCTGCAAAATATCTGAATGAAGCTTTTTTCTATATTCTTGTTGTCAGTATCGCGATTTATTTTGCTGTCAACGGTACGATAACAAAGGGAGACATCCTGACATATGCGATTCTATTCATGGCCGTACTCGGACCATTAAGAGAGGTACATAGAATTTTAGACCAGTCCCATGAAAGCGCGATTAAGGTTCAGGATTTGCATAACCTCCTGGTTCAACCTCTTGATGAATCGTTTTTAACAAAGTACACTAAAAAGAAAAAAGAAAAACCAAGTGTGCTGGAAGTAAGCAATTTCTCATATAAATATCCTAACCAAAAAGAACCCATTTTAGCGGAAATGAATCTCAAAGTCAGACAAGGCGAGAAACTGGGGATTGCAGGGGAATCTGGTTGTGGGAAAACTACATTCATTAAAGTATTGTTGAGGATTGCCCATAACTACAAAGGCAGTATAACCCTTCTGGGAAAAGACCTCAAATCCTTAACAAGGAACGAAATTGCCGATAAAATAGCTTATGTCCCTCAGAGAACATATATTTTCTCAGGTACGATAAGCGATAACATCGTTTACGGTTGCCCAAGAGAAGTAACTAAAGACGAGGTTATTGAAGCTGCCAAAAAAGCGAACATATATCATGAAGTCATGACAAAGCTTGGAGGTTTCAGTGGAAAGGTCGCCGAAAATGGAGGTAATCTTAGCGGGGGGCAGAAACAAAGACTTGCCTTAGCCAGGCTCATACTAAAATCCCCAGATATCTTAATCTTTGATGAGGCCACATCTGCCCTAGATAATAGGAATGAAGTAATCATCCAGAAAAATCTTGAGCGGATATTTGCAGACAAGACGATGATAACGATCGCTCACCGTTTAACAACTCTAAAAAATTCAGATAGGATTTTGGTTTTTGATAAAGGAAAAATCGTTCAGCAAGGCAGATTCCAGCAATTAGCTAAGAAAAAGGGACTATTTAAGCAATTTTTTGAGCAACAGCATCCCTCAGAGTGATTTTGGGTTCAGAGCTCCAGTATCTGATTACTAGAGTGATGGGTGCTAAATGTTAGATTAAGCAGTCATCCAGATATCATGTAACTATGGTTACATAATACGTCGGTAGCATAAAACGAGGGCTTTTTGGCTACTGTTTTTGGCAACGGAGTAAAACAGCAGAACAAAAACGGTATTCAGAGCTCCAGTTTCTCATCACTATTGATATTTGTTGCAATCGGTGTAAGAAACCATAGTTATTAAATAGTTTTAAGGGCTTAGTTCTAGGGTGGGCAGGAGAGAAAGGGAGATACGGAAATTTGTAAGCTGGTTCTGCGAACCCAGATGGAATTCTAATCAGGAATACCTGGAGCACTATCTTTCTTTGGGGGATGAAGTTGTTCCTTACCTGGCTAAAGCGTATGGGTGGAGGAGGGCAGACATACGGATGAAGCTTGTGGAGGCTTTAGGGAAGATTGGGACCAAGAATGCAATGGAAACAGTGGTTGAAGCGATGAAAGGGGACAAGGAACTGAAGGTCAGGCTGAAGGCACTTGAAATTGTTGCGGAAAGGGGGGAGGATGCGATTCAGGTTCTGAATGGGATGTTGGAGGATAGTGAAGTGGGCATCAAGCTAAAAGCGCTGGAGATTGTTGCGGAAAGGGGAGAAGATGCCATTCCTGTTCTGAAGGGGATGCTGAAAGATGATGATGCATGGATAAGGTGTGAAGTTGTGGGGGCGCTGGGAGGAATTGGGAGCGATAAGGCGATGGAAGCAGTGAAAGGGATGTACAGGGATGAAAACATTAACGTGCGGGCGGAAGTTGTGGGGCAGATTGGAGACAACTTTTTTAAGCAGGGGCTGATGATTGTGCTTCACGCTGCAAGGGATCCGGACGAGGAGATGAGTGAGCTCGGGGTTGACGCGGTGCAGAAACTTGGAAGGTACTGTGTGATTCCTATGGCAAATACTATGCTGCACAGTGAAAAGCCGAACGTATGGGAGTATGGAGTATCCTTCTTTGAGATTTTGCTGGACCCAGAGAACAAGGGGCGGAAATGGGCAGTGGAACAGATGCGGAACGAGAAAGTTATTGGGGCGCTTTTTGAGGTGCTGTGGACAATGAAAGAAAGGCAGTACAACGAGATGGGGGGGCAAGTTGAGAAAATGTGGACCATGGCTGACAGGATAGGCAGGGTTTTTGATGGGTTTGTGGATGGGAGCTGTTTGCCTGCGCTTCTGGACCAGCTTAAGAAAAGGAAGATGCGGAAGATGAAGGGGGAAATATTGGAGGTAGTGGCGAAAACAGGGGATGTAGAAACGATTATGGAACTGCTGCAGGATTGGGATACGGAAACAGTGGTATCTGCTGCAAAAACGCTGGGGATGATGAGGAATGAGCGGGCAGTGGATGAGCTTATTCTTACTATGCAAAAGGATAAAGATGCGCGGGCTGTGGAAGCTGCAACGAAAGCACTGGGGGAGATAGGGGGGAGGAAAGTGATTAATGAGGTTATGGGGGAAATCCGGAGGAGTGCGGAAGATCATACGCATCTAAGCAATATCCCCAATTTGTATAATGCGATTGGGAAGGCTGGGGGCAAGAGGGAGCTGAGGGGGATTCTGAAGTTCATTCTCAATAAGGGACACCAGAAATTTGCAATTGATGCGATTAAGAATATTGCCTCCAGGGAATATGTGCCTGTGGAAAAGAAAAGGTGGAGGGAAGATGTGATGAAGCTTATGGAATTTCTTGGGGAAGACGAGCACAACGCGTGGGCAGGGGAAGCGCTGAAGAGTATTGCAGAATCCGGGGCAACGGAGGGAGAACTATATGAAGAGAAGAAGATGCAGAGGAAAGCACACGAGCTGAAATCTCTGGGCAGGAATCCCCCTGGGAAGATTATGATAAACTTAATCAGTTTTCCTGCCCCGAAACCCCGGCAGAAGGTGAAAACGCAGGTGGGGGAGAAGGGCGGCTCGAGAGTGGGGGGAATGGTCAGGATAAATCTCCTTCCCTTTGCGCAGGGGAGGAGAACGGGGTAGGATTGTTATAAAGTGTGTTAAAAGATAGAGTTATAAAGAGTTTCATGCAGAATAACTTGCATGGACCTCAAGCTCATTAATCTGAAAAATTACAGGAATACTCGGCTTTTGAAAGATGTAATGGGACCCAAGGCATACGGAATGAAGGTGAAGGAGCCCCCGTACATAAGGAAGGATTCATTGCTGGGAGAGATGGCCGGAAAGCGAGAGGAACTGGCCAAGAGGAAGAAGCGTGCAAAGGGAAGCCATGAGCCTAGGGTGATTGAGCTTACTGTTGAGGAGAAATGCCCTGAAGGCGTGGGGCCGGAGCCGCTTGAGAATTTCCTGAGGAGGAGAGCAAGCAGCATGGACCGTGAAGAAAAAAGGGAGCTTTGGGATGCGGTTGTGGAAATGCTTGAATCCAGGGAAATAAACATTGGGCAGTTTATCAGGGCAAATACAGCTGATGGAATTCCATGGGCAGACCTCCTGCCCAAGATAGACAGATAATTCGCTGTTTGCCAGACTTATTCTGAGAATGGTTGAGGAGGTGAAAATTGGTTCTGGGAATCTGTCTCAATTTTCTAATCCGTTTGGGAGAACAATTCCGCATACTGTTCCGCTTTTTATGTATTCTTTGTATGCGCTTCCTGTGATGTAGCCTCGCACAATTACTTCTATTTTGAGGGGTTTTGCTTTTTTTACAATCATGCTTCTTTCTTTTAGGTAACTTGGGAAGGAATCAGGAATTTCAGTATTTGATTACCCTGGTTAGAGGAATAGAAAAACTCCAGAAGGTTTTAATTACTTTTTTCCGAAGCGTTTTCTGGTGATAATATAGGAATAAAGAAAAGAGGGCCAATATTCGTAATTATTGCAAGCTTCATTACATTTGGGCTTTATGCGATTTATTGGTTCTATAATACCATTAGGGAACTGGGAGAAATCAACAAGAGCGAGACTAACCCGCTCCTGTGGACAATCGGGCTGTTTATTCCGTTTGTGAACCTTTGGGTGTTCTGGAAATACTCTGGGGAAACAGAAAAGGTCGTAAAGAACAAATACAGCCAGCTTATTCTCTTCCTTGCTTGGCTTGTATTCTGCCCGATTGCAATGTACCTTACCCAGAAAGGAATCAATGAGTACGCTTCGGCGTAACTCTCTTTTTCTTATTTTTCAAAAAATTAGGCAACCCTGCGGACTCTCTGCGGAGCCCTCCCCACTTTCTTTGGTTTAACTGGATCCTGCCTAAACTTTCTTGCAATATCCCTGAGCTTTACGCGCTCATTGAAGCTGGACAAAGAATAAATTGAGCGTATCGTTTCTGATATTTTCTTTGCATGCTTTCCCTTTGCCTTTGCTTCTTCTTTTGCGAGAAGAGGGAACACCTTCTTTGGGTGGTCCTTTACAAGTATAGTAAGCGCTAAATCTGCAGTTACGGAAACCCGTTCGTCCCTGTCTGCAAGTGCTGAGGTTATCGATTGCACTGCCTTGGGGGAAATATACTTTGAAGTTGTAAGCAGCACGTCCATCAGATCAAAAATTGCCATCTCCCTATCTCTGTGGGTAAGGCCGTTCTCTATCTTATGGGTGTGTTTCATGACTAGAGCGTTGAGCTCCGCTGAAGACTTGCGTATGCTAATAGCTGAGGAGATTGATTTAGCAGTGCCTCCCATACTAGTATTTTATCCATAGAAACACTTTTAAATCCACTTTTGGGACAAGAATTTTCTTGCACTACACATAGAAGTTGATTAGGAAATAAATTGGGACAAATGTGAAGAAAGTAACTGCCCAGAGCCAAAAGTTCCATTTCTTGATTAATACTCCTGGCATGGGAACGAATGGAAGTATTTCGGTTACTGCGATTGCGGAAGCTACGGTCTGGAATACCGGGAGAGATTCATTTGGAAAGAAGAAATTGATTATGAATATTGAAAGGCCTACGAACATTGCAACAGAAAGAACGGCCCATTTCATGAATGCTGCTTTCTTCTCGAATTTTTCTGGGATTTTTTCCACTTCGAAACCTGGAGTCTGGAGGGTAAATCCAAAGATTGAGGAAATCCAACATAGGGATCCTCCTGTGCCCCAGAACACATATTCTGTGTGGGTTTTGTAGCGGCCATCAAAGAACCAGCGGGTTAGTGAACGTAGATAATAGAGTAACGCTACAAAGATCACAGAAGCGATTCCCATTGGAATTAACTCCAGTGTGAATCCTGCATAAAGATAAGCAACACCCATCCCATAGAAGAACGCACCCAGGAATACTGAGAGGATTTCCCTGAAGCGGATTGGGACCCCAAAAAGGTTGATTCCTGTGAATTTTTCATCTACTTTTTTCCTTCCTGTATCCCTTTCCTTTGTTTTGAAGATTCCTGCTAAATAGATGCGGATTACTGGGATTGCTGCCAAACCAAATATAGAAATGAGGAATGATGCGATGGGGATGTATTCTCTTGGCATTATTCCTGCAAGCGGAGAAGATATGATTCCTTCTTTACGGAGGTTTTTGTAGCCTCGGAGGTCGGAAAGGATTATGAATTTCCCTCCTCCGGGCGTGGTTCCGGAACGGGCCATCATTGAATCAGAAATGTTCCAGGTTCTCTTGACCATTTCTTCTTTTTCTAAATAAAATGCAAGATCATTCTGGCTGGGGCCTCCAAGAATAACCAGGAAACTATCAGTGCGGAGAAGCTCCATAGATTCTGTGTCCCGCGCCTTTTTGAAATTGGAAAATATTGGGTTTTGCTTTGCATATGCAAGCATTGCTTCCCTTTCTGCAATCGAAAGGTCTGTTCCGATTACAAGGAAACCTCTTTGGGAGATTATTTCTCTTAGGGGAATTCCCCCATAAGAATCGGAAACATCCCTGAGCATTGCGTTGAGCTCTGCCTTGGAATGTTCATCCATGTTTACAAAGGGCGGAGGCTCCACTTTATAAGTAACTCCAGTGGCTGCCCATAATGGAAGTAGAAATAATAGAAAGGTGAATAATGCGAAAAAACGCATAGAAAAAAGATAAAAGAAAGGGTTTAAATTAGTTTATTTCAACCCTAGAGGAAAAGCTCCCTGTACACCCTCCTCATGTAAGGATAGATGTCGGTTGTGGAGAGCTCGCTTCCGATTGTTACCCAGTCTACAGGAGGGGTTTCAACCTTGTATGCCTTCCTTGTGCGCATGGACTGGATAATCCTATTTAAGCGGATTACCTCGATTGCAAGGTCAACTTCGTCCCCGGTTCCATCCACAATTCTTGGGTTCCTTCCAGAGAATGAAAGTTTCTTGAGTACTTCAATTGTTTCCTGCGGGAAAATGTCTTCTTTTGCACCCCTCTTTTTTGCTGCTTCGTTCCTTTCTTCGAGAAGCTGGCCTGAAACCTTGTGGAGCTGTTTAATCATCCTTACAACTTCATCTCCATGGTCTGCCTGCACGCTTTCCATAGGCTTTGCGAAAAGGCCTCCGATTCTCTGGGCCTTGGAGAATGCATTATCTACGCCCTGGTCGCTTTCTGGGGGCTCTGCAAGCTTGAGCAGGCCCACTTCCGCAAGAAGCGAAGGGAGAATGATGCGCTTTGCAATGTATTCCTTGAGTTTTTCCTCATCAAGGTTTCCTTTCTTGTCGAATACTCCAAGCTTAACAAATCTTTTCTTGAGGTTCTGGAGGTACGCGTCCTGCTGGTTGCCCCAGTTCTTCTGGAGATCGTCCAGTATGTGCAGGGCGACACCTGCGGACCTGCATGCTGTGCTGAATGCAAATAAAGGTGCACCTGTGTGCTGCATCAGGTACATGATGTAGAACTCAGCGAGAGGGTTGAAGTTGGTCTTGGTCGGGCAACTATAATGGGTTGAAACATCTTCAACAAAGGTTTCCAGCTCGGATTTCTCGCCATTCTCTCCCTTGTATTCGCCTCCAAGGAAAAGGTTCCTGAACCTGCAATCTTTTGGAACAGAGCCAAGGTCTTCCTTAAATGTGAGGTAGTCCATAAGCTGCCAGATATTAATGGCATCGTTGGTGAGGCCCTTGAGCTTGATGCTCGCAACTTTTGCGAACTTCTCCTGGTAGTATTCTCTTTTTACCGTGTTCTCAATTTCTGCAAGCTCCTCTGCTGGACATGAGTTGCGTTCAACTCCTGCCACAATAAGATTCTTCATCCTGCCCTCATGCTTTTCTTTTTCCATGAGGTATGTGGTTTCTGCTGTTTCCAGGTCCCCATCCTGGATATTCCTTCTTTCGAAAACATGGAAGAGGATTTCGGAAAGCTTTGCTGCGCGTGCGTGGAGCTCGAATTCCTCGCGGATCCGGTCTCCCTTTTTGGGGACCTTGCCGAAATTCTTTACGAGCTTTTCAATCTTATTTTTCACTGCTGAAAGCGCTTTCTGTATCTCCTCAGCAGGCTTTGCCTCAATAAGGCGGAAATACGGGTCGAGATATTTGTGGGCTGCTCCATCTACAACAAGACCATCAAGTGGAGCGAGTCCGTTGTATCTTGCTGCCTTGTTCATTGTATCGCAAATTACTGTGGACCTTATCTCGTTCTCATTTATGAAGATTGGGCCCATTGCCATGGAACCCCTGATGTGGATTCTAAGGGATTCTGAAGCTCCTGCTGTTTTGAGCATATGGTCAACAATTTCATTGTGTTTTGAGAAAAGTGATCTTACTGTGAGAAGAACACGTGCGGCTTCTGTTGCGCAGAGGCCCATATTGTCCCCAGTTGCAAGAACTACCTGGGAGAGTGCATCTCCAATAAGCGTATCCATCATTGCACGAAAAGGTTTGGAAGAGCAAATAAGATATCTGTGCATTCTTCCTACGGTTGCTTCCACTTCCTGCTGTGAGCGTCCTTTTGCATCCCTTGTGGATTCAGCCTGGTCTGTCATCAGGGCGCATCCCTGGCAATCCAACTGCGCATAATCCATTTTGCTGTGTTCTACAACAGTTCTGCTGTATCCTTTTACCGAAGTATCCAGAATAAGGTTGATTCTAAATGTGAGTTCGTCCAAAGGATTGTCTATGTTAAGGAAATCCGAAACTTCATTTCTATCCCAGGTTTTTGGGTTTATATCAAAAGGGCTCTTTGCAAGCCAGGTAAAGAATTTTTCCTTCTGAGAATCAGGGCAGATGCGCATGAGCTCCTCAAGCTGCATATCCATCTTTTCCTGGTCATGGAAAAGCGCATTCAGCCTGGAGTGCTTGACGAGCTTCTGCTCTTTTGGATGCTTGAGCTCCACTTTAGTGGGCCTGATCTTCCCTTCCTGCTCGCTTTTAGTGCTGCGACTGGGCTTCTTTGCCTTCTGCTGTAGACTGTCTGCAACGGGAGTCCTTTTGATTTTCCTTTGGGTGGTTTTTGCCATAAGTATCACGGTTGATTGTGTTAATTAGTGTTACAAAACGTTTATAAATGTGTGGGAATCGATTGGTGCAAGAAATGGAACACTTGTATCCACGTTTTTAAACTATTACAGACCATATAATGTAATTGTATGGGTGGGTCTGGCGTTTCGGATAGGACAAGGATGGCACAGGTCATACGGACTGCTATAGCCGACACGGACGTTCTGATTTCTATTTCTGAAAATGATGCAATGTCCATAGCTGAGAGGGCCATGCACATGCTTGAGCCTTCTGAGGTGCGCACATTCATATTCCAGTGCTTTAAAGGAGGGAAGGTAGAGAACGGGCTTGCGATGCTGGATGCGGCTATTGAGTACGCGGTAAAGATGAAGAAATATGGAGATGGAGAAAAGAGTGCCGAACTACTTGGAGCTGCTGTGAGTGCAATTGCACTCCTTTCAACTAGTGATGAATCTGCAAAGGAGAAAATTCTTGGGCTTCTGGAATATGGGGAATCGGATGTTGTGGCAGCAGTTGTGGAGAACCTGGGTCGCAGCAATGAGATGGGAAGCTTCAAGAGAGTATGCAATTTGTTGCTAAGGGACAATTTTAAAGTGCAAATGAGCGCGGTGAAATATGCTGAGGATTGTGCAAAGGATGCTGCATTCCTTAAAAATCCGGATACTTATGCAATGGCACCTGCTGCTGAGGACTTTATGAGAAAGGCGCTGATTTCGCTTGAAGAGGCATATGGAAAGCTCAAAGGAAAGGATGGGGGGCACGCACAGAAAAGGGTTGCAATCCTTGTAGCCATGACGTACAATGAAATTCTGGATACTACTGACTGGAAACGGGTGAAGGAGGAGGAAGTAAATGAGGTTATTTATTATCATCTTGAAGAGCACCTGCATGAGAAGGTTGGGCCTGAGGTGCTTCCGCTTTTGTTTAAAATGCTTGGGAGAACCGAGATTGATGAAGGGGTAAAGAAATGCGTACTGCATACGGTTGGGAGGATGAGTAATAACGAGAGGTATAAAGACAGGATACGCGCCTGGACAAGGGATTTTGTTGGGCTTGAGAGGTCTGATGGGCTTTTGAGCATTGCAAGGGAGATAAGGGAATCCT
>JAUWMC010000056.1 GCA_030613375.1 Microcaldota archaeon | reverse complement strand
AAAAAGTGAATAGGCGATAATAATGGCTGAAAAGGCAAACCCAACCAGGATGGAACTGCTCAAGACCAAAGCAAGAATTAAGCTTGCAAAGAACGGGCACAACCTCCTAAAACAGAAGCGTGATGCACTCATTATGGAGTTTTTCAAAATCCTGAAGAAAGCCAAAGATTTGCGTGGAGAGCTGAACGAAAAAATGGGCACAGCTTACAGGTCTCTTTCTATAGCACATGCCTACCACACAACTTTTGAGCTTGAATCCATTGCAGCAGGGCTTGAGCAAGATCTTGGTCTTGAGGTAAAGTCTCGTAATGTAATGGGAGTGCGCATTCCTGAAATCAAAGCAACAATCGAAGAAAGAGGATTCGAAGAGCGTGGCTACTCAATAATGGGAACGTCTGCAAAAATCGACGAGGTAGTTGAAAACTTTGGGGTGGTTCTCAAGCTCGTGGTTACGCTAGCAGAAACCGAAACCGCAATCAAACGCCTCATTAAGGAAATAGAGAAGACCAAGAGGCGTGTAAATGCACTTGAATTCGTAGTTATTCCAAGGCTTGAACAGCAGCGCGAGGTCATCATTTTCCGCCTTGAAGAAATGGAGCGTGACTCTTTTGTTTCCCTCAAGGTAATTAAGAGAAGGCTTGAACTTGAAGCTGCAGAGAAGGAGGCCGCCTGATGGGCAGGCAAACTCTTTCCAAGCGAGAAATCAAAGACCTTATTCCAACCCTTTCTTTTGTTACTGTTTCCCCAAAGCAAAAAGTGGAAATTGTAACTGAGGATAAATGCACAATTCTCTATATCGACGACAAACCCATCTTTTTCCAGTTTGAGGAGCGCTGGCTTCCCATTCTCCGCGTAATCATTTCCGGAGAAGTTTCTGTTCCCTACAAAAAAGTAACTGTGGATATGGGCGCGATTAAGTTTGTTGCAAACGGAGCAGACATCATGCGTCCGGGGATTGCCCAGATAGAAGACGGAATCTCCTCCGGAGACCCAGTTCTTATTGTAGATGAAACCCATGGGAAAACCCTTGCTTTGGGTGTTGCAATGCTTTCTTCTGAAGAGATGCGTGCCGCTTCCAGCGGAAAAGTAATCAAGAATGCACATGCCGCAGGGGATGTGCTCTGGGAACTCACTAAATAATCATCTTCCTAATTAATGCAGATACCCATTTCTCCAGAAAAAGCTCTTTCTTTTTCTCCTTTTCCAATGCACCCTTCAAGGAAACCCACTTAAAACCCGTAAAATCCGAAGAAGGCTTAGCCTGCATTCTCTTTGCGCTCACCTTAAACACAAGCAAAGGAATGAATTTCCTATACTTCCTGCTCCCCACATTGTACCTTCCCTCAAAAATGCTTTCATGAACCTGTCCATCTATTCCAGCCTGCTCTGCAAAAGCGTTCCCAATTTCCGCAACCGGATCCCTCCTTCCCATAATCTCCACATTTGGAAGCACCAGCCTCTTTCTCCCATACCTTTCTTTCCCCACAAGAAATAGCACTCTTCCCCCATCCTCAAGCATTGCGCACGCAAACGCTTTAGGGTAATTCAGGATCTTCTGCCGCCTTCCCATATTATCCCTAAGAATACGCAGTAATTTCGCGCCTCTTCCACACCACGAGCCCAATCAGCGCCGCAAGCAGCACAAAGTAAGTAAGGAGCGCACTTATGTCTGCAATCGGATTTCCGTTTGTAACAATCACTATCTTGAAAATATTGGTTATGTGCGCGAGCGGAAGCAGCTCCTGCAGAAATTGTGTGTATGCAGGAAGCAAATCCGGAGAGAAGATTATGTTTCCCAAGAACATCATTGGAATTGCCAGAATTAGGCATCCTTGTATCGCAGAAGATTCATTCTTTGAGAAGAACCCAACCAACATCCCGATTGATGCAAGCACCAGAGAGGAAATACCTATTCCCCAAACTAACATAACCAAATCAGTTGGGAACCTCACTCCAAACAAAAGCGAAGCAACCACGAGTATCACAAGCACCTGCGCAAAGGAAATAATCACTATCGATGCAATTTTCCCAATCACTAAATTCCTAAGTGCTCCAGGAATCAGAAGCGAGCGCACAATCGTTTTTCTTGTTTTTTCCTTTACCAAGCTTATTGAAGCCATCAAAAAGCATGAAAACAGCAAAGAAACCGCAATCACCTGCGGCATAATGAAGTCCACAAAGCTTTCCCGCTCATAATGGTTTTCCACTTCAATTGAAAGCGGGACCGCAATATTTTCAGGATCCTTTCCAGTTTGCTCTGCAACCGTTTCCTGCAATGAAGCAATCAATTCATCCACGGACCCAGCCTGCAGCAATGCCGCATCTAGCGTTCCCTCTATTTCCCCCATCACACCCTCCACACCCTTAAGAAGGGATTTGAGCTGTTCCACATCCTCGTTTGCCTCAGCAAAAAGCTCTTCCATATCACTAAGGGTTGCGGAAGCCGTATCGAGTGCATCTTCCATCTCCCCAATATTCTGAGCCCCTTCAGCTTCTTCAATTAATTCTGAGTATTCCCCAAGCGAGTCCTCCATCCCATGCAGTGTTGCATTCAATTCCTGCAATTCAACAAGCTGCGCATCCACTGCCAGAACCTGGGATTCAGTATTGCCCCTAAGCGCCTCCAAACTAATTATCGTCAAATCTATTGCCCCAATAGTAACATCACAATCCGGTCCGCTCGCAGTGAGTTTGAGCAAATTAAGCCCATCAATTGATGCACTAAGCGTAATTACAGTATTCTGCAATTCCACCCGCTGCGCAATAAGCTCAGCATGCGCACCTTCCACTGCAACTATCGATTCGTTCAGCGCATCTTCAGCATCCCCAAGGAACTCATTAGTATCATTAAACAGCAGTTCATTCTCCGCAGAAGCGGCCTGCAGTGCGATTTTCTGCTCCGCAACAAGCCCCTGCATCTCAGAAATGCTGGAATCTGCTTCTTCAATAGAGCCGGAAAGCCCCTCGATATCCAGCTTTGCAATATCCTCATTTATTTCCTGCAGCTGCGCCTTTGTATTTTTCATCCCTTCCCCGCTTAATGCAATATCCTGCGCAAGAGCGCTCGCAGAGTCGTTTAATCCATACAAATCCTCCCACGCTGTGGAAATATACTCCCGTGTAATGTCTGCGGAAGAGGCCTGCACAACCGAAGCCATTGCAGCAATTATCGACTGTTCTAAAACAATATCTGAATTATCCACAACTATCCGTACAGTTGAGCCGTTTCCAGCCGCAAGCTCCTGCTCAAAATTCTGTGGAACAATAATTACTGCGCGCACCTGCCCGTTCCTAAATGATTCCATCGCTTCTGCTTCAGTATTGAATTCCTGCAGCTTGAACGCACTTGAATTAGAAAGCCCTTCCAGCAACACGCCTGCAAAAGGCGCATCTACAGGTCCAGTCAATCCAATTGGAAGCCCGCTTATTTCCAGTGTATTGAACGAGCTTCCCATAAACACCATAATGAAAATAGGGAAAATAAGCAACACTGCCATCATTGTGCGGTCGTGCAGTATCTCCAGGAGTTCTTTTCTCACTACTGAAATAGAGTTCATCTCACACACCCCTCTTGATTAGATGCGCGAACACATCCTCCATTTGGTTTAGCTTGTATTTCTTCTTGAGCTTTTCCGGAGTCCCTGAATCTACAATCCTCCCTGCAAACATTATTGCCACTTTATCACAAAGTTCTTCAACCTCGTCCATATAGTGTGAAGTAAATATGATAACTTTTCCTGCTTTGTGCAAATCTCTTAAGAGTTCCCAAATTTCCTTCCGCACCACGGGGTCCAGCCCCACGGTTGGTTCATCCATGAAAATTACAATCGGGTCATGCACAAGCGAGCACGCCAGATTCAGCCTCTTCTTCATCCCACCCGAAAGGCTCGAAGCCAGCGCATTCTTCTTTGAGGTTAACTTCACACGCTTAAGCAAATCAGAAATTCTTTCCCTGCTCACCTTTTTTGGAATCCCAAACTGGTCTGCAAAGAATTCAAGGTTCTCCTTTACAGTAAGCGTTTCGTAGAATGAATCCTGCTGGGTAACCATCCCCACTTCAGGAATTCCCCCCTTCTTCATTTCCTTGAGGCTTTTGCCCAACACTTCCACCTCCCCGGAAGAAGGCGTAAGGAGCCCGCTCATCATATTGAAGGTAGTTGTTTTCCCGGAGCCGTTTGCCCCAAGCAACCCGAACACTTCTCCCTTATCCACAGTAAAGGAAATTCTGTCCACTATGATTTTTTCTTTGATTACTTTGGTGAGCTGGCTTACCTTTACCGCATGGGCCATATTACCCCATCTCTCTTACATTTTTAAATATCTGCGCCCACCCAAAGCTTTTTATTATAGAAAATCGTAATTTATGGTGTGGGAACATGGTTAATGTACAAAAAAATCTAACTACCTTTAGGAAAACACTGGCAAACAGGATGGGGAATGCAGGATTTCCTTCTGTAAACAATGCACGGATGCAGAAGCGTCTTATGAATGAGGGTCTTTGGAAAGAAGGGGCACCAACCCGCATAGTGCAAAAAGGAGAAATGATTTACAACCGTGGAATCGGCTCTAATAACTCCAGCTTTTTTGTATTTGTGAAATCAGAACCCTCCAAAAACAGGGTTACTGCATATTACTACAACCCCGACACGGGCCATACTGCCCCAATGCGCAATAGGCACCAGAAAGGCAAGAAAAATGGCCCTGTAAAATCGGGCCAGGAATACCTAATCCGCAAGGTATACCGGGGCACTTCAGATCCAGTTGCAGCAGCAGAACGAATACTCAGGAACGTATTATACTACGCTTCACTAAAGTCAAATAATAAGTATCGGATGGAATCACATATTCACTGTGGGTGGATGCCAAAGGGATACAAGCATAACAGGCGTTTCAGGGATGATGGCATGTCCCAATTTGAAGACATCATGCGCATGAACGCGCTTTATGCACGTGATATCGTTTCACTAACCTCGCACAATTCATTCAGTAGAAAAAAATTCATGGCAATGGAAATAATTGCGGATGAAATGGGCATGATTATGATGCCTGGGATGGAGCTTACTGCCCCGGGAAATGTTCCCAATGGACCCCACCTCCTCCTCTGGTTCTCTGATTTTATGGCAGCGCATGAAGGTGAGCTTATCGCAACCAAAAGAAGGAGCGATTTTGCAATGCCCCCATTTAATGATGATATTCCACTTCACAAAGTGCTTCCGCTTCTTTACAACCGCCTTTCCAGACAGGGCGAGCTGATAATTGGTGCAGCCCATCCATTCAATCTCCATGAATCTGACCATCCTGTTTTTGATGTGGGGATGGTGAGCACAATTGAAACAGGGCCATATAAATACAAGTCAATCAATGCGCTTTTCGAGTATGTGCACGCAATAGAAACCTGGAATGTTTCCATGGGAGACACGCGTGATATCCCCCCCTTGAAAAGCAGAACTTTGCAGAGGATGGTGGAACGCCTGATTCACCAGCTTTCTTTTGAGATGGGCAGGAAGGTTAAACCAACTCCCAATTCGTTTTCATATATTCTTCCAAATGACCTTAGTGTTCAATTTGAGTGTTTTGGGACAGATGACCACACTACAACTCCAATGAACTATGTTGCAGACGGAGCCCCACAGGCACGCGGCCATACAATCATTGATTTTGGGAACACCCAGTATACTTCAGATACTAAGCCCACTGCCAAAGATATTGTCCAAATGCTTCACCATGGACTTATTTCCATGGACGCGCATGTTTTTACTGAAGTGCGCAAAGGATATCTCCAGGTCCCCTGGGGGAGAAGGGAAATGAATAAGTGGACACAATCCCTTAGAAAAGGTCTGGAAGAAAAAGCAAACAAAAATTATGTGCGCACAATCCTGCGCGACATTGCAAAGTTTAAGCTCAATCCACATGAGATGGGGAACCTTGCGCGCTCATATGGTTTGGGAAAATAAATAAAAGGAGATTAATCTCTCCTTCTACCTCTGCCCATTCCCCTTCCGCATGGTCCGCGTCCCATACCAGGGCCGCGCCTTCCCATACCCTGTCCGGCTGGAGCATCTGCATCGATTCCTTTATCCTGAGGCGGGCTGCCTCCTCCCCTTCCGCGGGTTGCACGCATTCCCTTTCCTGAACCATCTCTTTTAGGAACTCCTTTTTCTTCTGTCA
>JAUWMC010000050.1 GCA_030613375.1 Microcaldota archaeon | reverse complement strand
CATGCCTCGTAGAGCGCATCCTCATCAATTATCTGGCCGCGTGCAGTGTTTATGAGTATTACTCCATCCTTCATTTTGGAGAGGGTTTCTGCGTTTATGAGCTTATCTGTATTCGGATTGAGGGGGACGTGAAGGGAAATGATATCTGCATTTTGAAGAAGTTCGTCTAACTCTACATATTCAATAAATGTGGAGACGTGGCGGGGAGGGGGGTTGTATCCAAGAATTTTCATGCCGAGCTTGTGAGCCTTTTCTCCTGTGAGGGTGCCGATGCGGCCACAGCCTATGAGCCCAAGGGTTTTTCCATGGATTTCTGTTCCAGAAAGGGATTTCTTTTCCCATTTTCCTTCCTTCATGGTGAGATGACCTCGCTGGATGTTACGGGCAGTAGAAATCATTAAGCCGAGTGCAATCTCTGCAACTGCATTGGTGGAGGCTCCGGGAGTATTTGCGACTTCGATTCCGCGTTTCTTGCAAGCTTCCTGATCTATGTTGTCCAAGCCTACGCCTCCACGAACAACCGCTTTGAGTTTGGGGGCTTTAGAAAGAAGGTCTTCAGTGACCTTAGTGGCACTGCGGACTACGAGCATCTCTGCATCTGCAAGTGCCGTTTCAAGCGATTCAGGCTTGTAGATTACTTCTGCTCCAGTTTCTTTGATTATTTCAAGAGCCCCGGGATTCATGTTGTCGGAAACTACTACTTTCATAGGGATACCTCATTTTAGGAATTCTTCAAGAGTGTCTATACAGATGTCCAGGTTCTCTTTCTGGAAATGACCCATGTGGGCGATGCGGAGTCCTTTTCCTTTGAGCTCTCCCTTGCATCCAACTATTGTGATTTCACGCTCTTCAAGCATTCTTTTCTTTATGGAATCTGCATTTTCGCAGTAGAATGCAGTGAGTGCAGGGGATCCATATCCTGGCTCCGGGATAAGCTTGAGTCCTAGGGAAGTGATACGAGAACGTACGTGCTCGGAAATGGATTTGTGTTTTTCTTGCCAAGCAGGCATTCCGCCTTCCTGGTCAATGATATCAAAGGTTTTGTGCATAGAGCGGAACAGGGAAATTGCGGGAGTATTGGGGGTTTGCTGATTCTTGAGATAGCGTTTGCGGTGCTTGCGCAAATCACAGTAAATCGAAGGGATTTTGTCTCGGGATTCTATACGCTCTATTGCATCCTTGCTAAGACCGATGATGCCCATTCCTGGGGGGCATCCGAGAGCCTTTTGGCTTGCGGAGCCAAAAAAATCAACCTTGAATTCAGACTGGTCAAAAGGGAGGGCAGGCCATGCGGAAACAGAGTCTACTATTGTGAGCATTCCTTTTGATTTTGCATACTGGAATATTTCCTTGGAATGGTTTGCGACTCCGTAACCTGTTTCGTTGTAGACCATTGCGAATACATGGGCATCGGAGTTGTCGATTATTTCTTTGGCGCGGTCGAGATTCCAGCCTTGGCCCGCGGCAAGAGAGTGCTTTTCCACGTTCGTGTAAACTTCCCCAATCTCTGCAAGACGATTGCCAAATTCCCCGTTGGAAAGTACGAGCATTTTTTCATTTGGAAGACAGCAATTGAGCACATTGGTTTCGTTTGCAAGAGTTCCCGAACCTGTGATTACATAAGCTTCTTCGGAATTGATGTATCCTTTGAGGCGGGTGCAGAGATTTCCATAAAGTTCCGTGAAAGTGGAGCTGCGGTGCGTTATCATTGGCTGGGCCTGCGCGAGCAGGATTTCCTCGGGAACGAAAACCGGTCCGGGACTTAGCAATATTGACATGGGATTACCTCAGTAGATTACAATTACGGGTTCAGAATAACGGCGTACGTTACCGGCATATACTCGGTGTTTGAGCATCTCCTCAAGAAGAGAATATGAAGAATCCTTGTCTTCAAGAAGCCATCCAAGGCGCATGTTCAGACGGATTATGCGGTCTGGAATTGTGTGCCTTGTAGACTTAGGCGGAAAAGGACGGCCTGCAAGGGCTTCCTTCACTACTTCATCTTTTGTGTAGGATCTTCTGTAAAGAACAGTGCGGTTTTTGTTTAGCTGGATGTCCATGCGATCATCAGCATAATATTCTAAGGGGATGTGATTCAAGGAGGAAATTATGGACTTTTGCTTCTCTGTCATTGCGGTAACATCGTAGGAATCGGAAGAAATTAGAGTACATTCCTTTTTTCCATCCACGGGTTTTACCATCATAAAAATAGCTTGAAGTGAGTCAACTGCCTTTTTTCCTGTTTCAAAATCCACAGATTCTGCTTTTTCACCAATCTTTTCGAAATCAGCTGTGGAAAGGTGGTTTTCAGAAACGGGAAGCCATGTTCCTATTCCGATTTCATTATTAGAATAATCTACGGATTGGATTACTGTATTGGGAATCTCAATTGTTTTTAGTACCGCAAGGCGGTGGTTTCCATCAAGAACTACCCCGGTTTTTTTGTCTGTAATAAGGGGATCTACGAGCTGGCCAAGGTTGAACATTGATTCCTGAAGCCGCTTGAGATTCCTGGAGATTGTTTGCTCATGTGGATAAAGAGAGCTTACCTCCACTATTTCTAACTTAGACATTATGTCAGTTAGCAGCATAAAAATAACCAATTTGATTTGTGGTGGAGTCTTTAAATGGGTTTGGAGGAGAGTACGAAAGGGTTTTTAAAAACGCGTATGGGATAAATAGAAACCCTGAGTTAAGGGCCCGTAGCGCAGCCTGGATAGCGCGACTGCCTCCTAAGTAGTAGGTCGAGGGTTCAAATCCCTCCGGGCCCGTTGCCCTAAAGGAAAACGGGGTGTATTTGCCTCCAGGCAAATCTGAGGCCCGTAAAAACAGTAAATTGTTGATGTTATGGTAATGGTGGAAATAGCTAAGGAGATAGAAAATGCTGTGCATGAATGCCTTGAAGATAAGGTGGGAATTGCATTTTCAGGGGGGCTGGACAGCGCCACAATTGCAAAAGTAGCGAAAGAATATTCTGATGTTGTGCTCTTATGTGTGGGGGTTGAAGGAAGCGAGGATTTTATTTATGCTGAAAAAGTAGCAAAGGATCTGGAGCTTCCGCTGCAAAAGAGAGTGCTTTCTAGGGAGGATGTTGTGGGATATTACAAGAAGGCGATGGAACTGTTGCATTCTGATTTTCTTAAAGTGGAGATAATGGCTCCGGTTTATGCTGTTTGCGAGATGGCAAGGGAAGCAAAAGTAGAGGTTGTGCTTTTTGGGTCCGGGGCGGAAGAGCTGTTTGTGGGGTATGAGAGATATTATACTTATTGGAATGAGGGAAAGGATCTTGATAAGATACTGAAGGATGAATTTGAGACGCTGAAGAACAGGGATATTGGGATGATGAAGAAGGTTGCAAGGAAAGTGGGGGTAGAGGCAAGATTTCCTTTCTACAATAAACGGATTGCGAAGGAGGTATTTGCAGTTCCTGTGGCAGTGAGGATGGAGGAGAGGGAGTTAAAGAAGGGATTATTGAGGGAAGCTGCGCATTTCCTAGGCGTTCCTGAAACTGCAGTGAAGAGAAAAAAGAAGGCATTCCAATATGGAAGCGGAGTGCACAAGATCCTAGTTAAAGAAATGGGAAACACTATTTCTTCT
Source organism: Microcaldota archaeon (assembly GCA_030613375.1). Taxonomy (GTDB): domain Archaea; phylum Micrarchaeota; class Micrarchaeia; order Anstonellales; family Bilamarchaeaceae; genus CAIKOA01. The sequence continues at coordinate 3,963 of JAUWMC010000050.1, read as the reverse complement.
TAGGCTTTTTTTCGTCTTCTATTGAGCCTTTTCGCTCTTCGGATGCAACCATGGGCGGTGCTTCTTCCTCTTCTGTGGAAAGAGTTTCGGGGATTGCCTCACCACGGCCTTTTGCATCTAGTTTCCTGAGCTTGAATTCCTCTTTCAGGAGATTCTGAATTATTTTCTCCATTTCTTTCTGGGCCTGGCCATAGTCTATTATGCCAGTTTCATTCTCGATATCTCCAAGCATGCGGTTTACATCCGTGTTTACTTTCACTACGAAATCCAGATCACGAAGAATAGGATCATTGTATTCCAGGCTCAAGCGGTAGATTCGATCATACATCTTGCCCTTGAGAAATGCCTGAAGGAGGTACTGCTCAGGAGAGATTCCGGTTTCTCCACATCTTCTTGAAAGAACAGGAGGAATGAATTCTATATCCAGTTCCTTTTCGAGTTTGGAAAGATCCAATTTCGAGAAGTCATACATCTCTGCTTCTGGGTTGCGGATAAACTTGGCCTCTAGGAAACATTCGTCTATATTGGAGCCTCTGCGGTATTTGAATACCTCTTCAAAACGACGATTTTCAGGGTCGGATTCAAATTCATAACCCATAACCCTGTAAACACGGCCTTTTCGCCCAAAGCGGATTTTCTTCAGGAAAGAATAACGGTCGGTTGCGTACATGCTTGCTCCTGGTATTCCGAATACAAGCTCAAGGCGGTCCTGCACATCTCTCAATGATTCTGCGTGAAGGTTGTAAAGGAGGAATACACCTGGCTGTGTGTTGAGGAGATTGATTACACCCTGAACTGCAACCCTTGAACGAACTTCGTTTATGATAAGGGCGGCATCACCCATCCTGAGGAGGGCATTGGCCATTGCAACGAGGTCAAGTTCTCCTGTGGGGGCGCCTGTTTCTTCGACTACGCCTGCTTTTACCTTGGCGGCGCCTATGTGGAAACCAAGTTTGCGGAAGGCACGCACAGGGATTTCCTCAATGTCCTGGATTGGAATAATGCGCTTCTTGGTTCCAATTGCAGCAATCTTTGCAGAAGTGAAAGCGGTTTTACCCACACCTTTGAGTCCCAAAACTGCTTCGCTACAGCCCAGGGTAGCCATAACATCATCATAGCCGCAGAAAAATGGGCTGAATGAGCGGAAATAGAGATACTGGGGATACGTAAAGGGCTCTTCCTGCATTATACGGAGGGCACCCTGGAGTTCGCGAAAAGTTGCTGGAGGGCGTTGGAGGTGGCAACGCATTGAGTGGCGCTTTACAACCACATCCACTACTGGGTGGAGGTCATCGAATTTCTTGCCTTTTTCCGAGAGGACGATATTGCGAAATGCACGGAGCAGAAGATCACGGTTGTAGCGGTAAAGAGTATGGCAAATTCCGAATTTTGCGTGCTCTATGTAAATGGGGGAGTTTTCGGAATCGATGTAAATATCTGTGACATTTTTGCGGTCGAGAGCGAGGTTTTCGATTGGTTCTCCTAGGCCGACCACCCAGGAGGCAGCTTCGCGGCCCATGGCCATTGCCTGGTGAGGCGTAATTGGAATATTTTTCTTGATTGCTTCATCCATGAAATGCTGGCGGTATTCCCTTGTTTTGAGCTGGAAAAGGATGTCATATTTTTCTGCCTGGAAAACTTCCTTCATCTGCTCATCGATTGTGCGCTTGAGCATCTTTCCAAGGTTCTTGGGGAGATTGTTTATCAGCGTATTTTCATGCACATAGAGATAAGCATCAGACCCAGGAACTTCGTAGAGCTGAACTTGGATTCCGAAGCCGAGATCATACTTAGCGTCGGGGAGATCAAGGGGTTTTGCGTTCGGGGGCATATCCAACACGAGAGACTGAACAAAGTAGAGAGACTTGAGCCCGGTAAGAGAAAGAAAAGCGGAACGGATCTCCCCAGTTTCTTTAGTGAGTTTGTAAAGTGCGGATTTTGTGAAGCGCTTTAGGATTCCGTTTACCCAGGCCTTGAAAGTCCGGTGGCCCTTTATGAATACTGATCGCTCGGGCTCAGGCTCCTTGTAATCCTTGAGTTTATTAGCCGCCATTAAGGGGTTCATGAACATGTATTCATAGAATTCGCGGATAATGCGGCGGCGTTTTGCAAAATACTCGTCCTGTTCAAGGCCATATATGTCACGACGCAGAAGAAGGGCTTCAACCTGCTTGATTATGGAAGCATATTCAATGAGAACTGATGTTTGCTTCTCGTCCAGCTCAATCATGATTTCTTCTTCATAGCGTAGTGTTGTGATTGGAGCGTCTATCGTGGAAAGGTCTTTGAGGTGATAATTTAGAAATTCCGCGGATGCGAATTCAAATGGGCACTTGGCCATGTCGAGGACTGCCCTGGTCCCTTCAAGAACTACATTGCACATGGGATGGGATTGTAGGAGGAAATATAAAAGATTATCTAATCAATCTAGAGTAAGATGGGAGCAGAAGATCGGATAAAGGAGATTACAGAGGAGCTCGCCAATACAAAAAGGCACAAAGGGACTGAGCACCATATAGGTCTACTGATGGCTAGGAGGGCAAAACTACAGAGGGAGGTCCTTGATAAAGCTTCGAAAAAAGGGGGTGGAAGTGGATATGATATCAAAAAACAAGGGGATGCAACTGTCGTGATGGTGGGGTTCCCGAGCGTTGGGAAATCCACGCTTATTTCCAAATTGACTGATGCGAAGAGCAAGGTTGCTGCATATGATTTTACTACTCTTGAGTGCATTCCGGGAATTATGAAGTATAATGGAGCGCAGATGCAAATATTGGATATTCCAGGAATTATTGCGGGGGCACAGGAGGGGAAAGGAAGAGGGAGAGAAGTGCTTTCCGTGGCAAGGAAAGCAGATTTGCTCCTGATTATGCTAAATGCTACTAAGAAGGGGGAATATGAAGTAATCCTAAGGGAACTTGAAAACGTAGGGATGCGGATTGGGAAACGCCCGCCTAATGTGGACATCAAGAGATCTGTGAAGGGGGGGGTACATCTGATTACTGCAAGGAAGCTTACCAGGATTACAAAGCAGGAGATTATTGCGATACTGAATGAGTATGGAATACACAATGCGGTTGTTACTGTCAAGCAGAATATTGATGGAGAACAGTTGATTGATGTGTTAGAGAGAAACAGAGTTTATCTGGAAGAGGTTGTTGTGGTTAACAAAACTGATTTGACCGGAGGGATTCCGGATGGCTTCCCAAAAGGTGCGCTTGAGATCTCTGCGGATCTGGGAGAAGGGCTGGAGGAAATACGGGAGCAGATTTACAGCAAGCTGAGGTTTATACGGGTGTATACTAAAACGCGGACGAAGGGGATAGATCGGGAAGAACCGATGATGATGAAGAAGGGGAATACGGTGATGGATTTTGTGAAGAAATTACCTAGGGATTACAAGAAAAATTTCAAGTATGCGCTTGTATGGGGAAAGAGTGTGAAGTTCCCTGGGCAGAGGGTTGGACTAGGGCACCTGCTACAAAATGAAGATGTTGTTTATGTGGTGAAGAAATGACTACTAGAGAGGAGATTGATGAGGTAATAAATTGGTGTGAGGAAGTGAAGAAAGAGAAAGGGGTCATGTATACAGTAGAGAGAAATGCTTTCAGGGATAAGATAAGATGGATGGCCCGGTTTCCACTGATTGAGATAGACAGACCCAAGGAGACTGCGAATAAACAGAATTTAGTTTATGATTCAACTATGAGAAGTCTATGGCAGTACATGAACAACATCTGGATGGAGATTATTCCTGATGTGGGTTTGAGCATTGGAAGAGAGGAAAAGGAATAAAAATAATGAACGGGATAAGATTAGTGAGATGGTGTTGATATGGTGAGGCGGAGTGCGAAGAAAGGGAGGGTAAAAAAGGAAATTTCTGATAAAAGACTGGGGGATCTAGACAAAGTTATTGCCGGCATTGAAAAGCTTGTTGATGCAAGAGTGGACCAGAGAATGTTG
>JAUWMC010000010.1 GCA_030613375.1 Microcaldota archaeon | reverse complement strand
ATCCTCTGATGATGCGGCACCCACAAGCGGCGGCGAAGTTGACATCAACGATGAGGCCTCCTTCAGGTATATTTAGTTTTATACTGATCTGAGAATACGGAGAGGAGTCAAAAGCTTCCTCCGGTTTCTCGGGAATTTTCTCTTTTAAAGTGGTTTTTATGAAGCAAAGAAGAATCCCTAAAGCCCCCTACGACAATTCTCATTCTAATAGACCAGGAAGGGCAGCATTTAAGAATAAGCTACAGGAGCAAAGGATTGAATCAATAAGGAATTCCGTTTTCCTGCTTTTCAGGGGAGTAAAAATAAGGAAGAGAACTCCTTCACTTCCAACTCCAATAATGGAGTTCATAAAGTCTAACTTTCCCCTTTGTTTTGCAAATCTTGAAAAAGAAAAATACGATGGGCTCTCCCAACTGAGTGGCTGGATTGCCTCTCTTTCAGAAGAAATTCTCAAGCATGAGCACGGAGTAAGGATTTTTGAATGGGCAATGAATCGTGCAATCGTAATTGCGCACCAGGAAAAAGGGGATGCAATGCCCCAGGCAATCATCTTTCTTTTTGAAGCATCCGCAAAGGTTTCCTCTTTAGGAAAACCAATGGATGTAAATGAATTTTTTGGAGCCCACAAAGGAATGCCGATTTCTCACTTGCTTACAACCACTGAAGCGATTGCAACAGCAAAAACATATCCTGAGCTCCGCAAGGCAATAAGCCATGCTCACTCCGAAGCACAGCAAATAAAATTAAGCGGAAAGGACTTTTTCTCTAGTTCTGGAATCTAGCCCTTTACAACACCAAGGGGCCTCAATTTAGCCACAATATCAGAAATTCCAGCTTCAGCTACGCTCTGCACAACCGCATCCACATCTTTATACGCATCCGGAGCTTCTTCTGCAACAACCCTCATATCCATAGCCCGCACATAAATTCCTTTTGAATCCCAGAGTCCCTTAGCCACATCTTTTCCCATATGCTCCCGCACAGCCTGCTTCCTACTCATTGTTCTTCCGCTTCCATGGCAGGTACTACCAAAACATAAATCCAATCCTTTCTCTCTCCCTACAAGCACATATGATGCAGTACCCATACTTCCTGGAATAATTACGGGCTGCCCAACATCTCGGTAAATAGGTGGAAGCTCTTCTCTTCCTGCAGGGAATGCACGTGTCGCTCCTTTTCTATGTACAATTACATTGCGCATTTTTCCATCGATTTTATGCTTCTCAAACTTTGCTATATTGTGAGCTACATCATAAACCAAATCCATTTTTTCCGAAGTTTCCGCACCAAATACAGAATCAAAACTTTCGCGCACCCAGTGCATAATCACATGTCTATTTGTAAATGCATAATTAACCGCGCACCTCATCGCACCTAAATACTCTTGTGCCTCTTTAGTTTCAAGTGGAGCATAAACTAATTGTGGGTCAGGAAGCGGAAGTTTCAGCTCATTCGCTTTCCGCATAACTGTTTTCAAATGGTCCGAGCAAATCTGGTGCCCAAACCCACGGGAACCCGTATGAATCATTACGCAAACCATTCCCTCTTTCAATCCAAACTTCTCAGCAACCTCAGGCAAAAATATTTTCTCAACTACTTGCACTTCAAGAAAATGATTCCCCGCACCTAAAGTCCCAATCTGCTTTGTTCCGCGTTTTTTTGCAAGATCCGAAACGGCAGCATAATTAGCATCAGGAATTTTCCCATACTCTTCAGTACGTTCAATGTCTTCTTTCCTCCCGTATCCTTTTTCCACCGCCCATTCAACCCCCCTGGTGCAAACCTCTCCAAGTTCTTCAACAGTAACTCTTAATTTCTGGCTTTTGCTTCCAACCCCAGAAGGAACATTCGCAAACATAGAATCGCAAATCTCACGAATCTTAGGCTTAACTTCATCCACAGTAAGCGGAGTTGTAAGCAGCCTGACGCCACAATTGGAAACCACTACCCCCCCAGCAATGAAATTATGGTACTTTTCTACAGTAAAATCATAAACTTCTCCGGAGTATTCCACGAACGCCTTCTTAGAAATCTGGTCAAAAAGCACTCCATACTCTTCAATCTCCTCCCATTTTCTCTTCTTGAACGATTCAAATGATTCAAAATTCTTCGGGGTTCTCGGGATTTTCCCTTCATAGTAAACCCGCTCAATCATTCTTGCATTTGCAATTCTTGATGAGAACATTTTCTGAAGCTCTCTGAGCCGGAAACCTTTGGACTTATACTCCTTCACATTTTTCGCAATTTTCCTGCGTTTTTCCAGCTGCCGCCCTTTCTCTAGAATATACAAACAGGATATCTCAGCGAGCCTCCTGCGTTTTTCATTGTATTCAAAGCCGACCCGCCTCCAGAGTCTCAATAAGTCTCCCTCCCCACTTATCATCATTCTTAGGCGTCGGATATCCCTAAATTCCGTTCTTTCAGTAATGCTCACGTTGTTTATTCCAAATTCCTTAAGCATCTCTGCCATCTGAAGGAACAACAATCGTCCCCCTTCAACATTCTCTTTATTTTTGTTCTGTGAGACCGTTGCACAATAAAAACAGGTTTTTGAAGAAGTTGATGGCGTGCTCATCTCAGCCCCGAAAAATGAAGCAAGGAAGAGCCTTTTTATCCATAATGGGCCTTTCCTAATCCAGTCTGGGACCCCATAGTCCTGAGTTGTTTTTTTCCCCTTAGGGACTCCCAGTGCAAGCAACAATTCCGCAAGCGAACTGCTGTTGGCATGGAGTTCCCAGCTCAGCGATTCGAAATTCTTCTCTCCATATTGATCAATAATTCTAGCCTTTCTCCTCCTCTCGTAAATCTTGCTAGAGAATCCCAGTTCTTCCAAATCTTTCTGGATTCCCTCCAGATCTTCCTTTATACCGAAGAAACTAATTCTTCCCTTTCCTTTATCGAAATAAATTGTCCCATCTCCAAATATATAACCAGCGATTTTCGCAAGCAGGGGAATTTTAGGATTGTTCTCGCTAAGGGGAAGGAGTCCCCTCTCAACCAGAATGCTCCTTCTGCTTTCCTTTATTCGTGTTTCCTGCACAATTATTCTTTTTCTGGGAACTGCATGTTCCACCCCTTCAAATAACATAACAGCTATCTCTTCCCCCTCTTCCAAGTGTTCTATGTTCTTCATCCCTTCTTTGGTCAATACAGGATGCTCTTTAGTAGCCTTCACTGTTTTTCCACAGTTAGTGCGGACGGAAACTAGCCCTCCATTCGCAATCTTTTTCATAAAGTAAGGTGCATTTCCCGTCTGAATGCCTGTGCTATTTACTGAAACTAGCTGTACTTTGTTCAGCCCCACAAGGATTGTGTTCCCACTCTTTTGGAGCACTTCGCCCTCACAGAACTCCCCTATTTTTCTTCTGCACCCAAAGTTATCCAGTATTTCAGTCTCTCCGGGGAGGCAATTAATATCATAGCCCACTCCCCCAGGAGAAACAATTCCAGTTTCCCCATCAAACGCAGCAACCCCACCTATAGGAAACCCATATCCTTCGTGCCCATCAGGCATAACCATCGCATGCTTCAAAATTCCATTCAAGCCGGCAACATTGCGAAGCTGCCAAAAAGTTCTATCCCTTTTCATATCCTCTACTAATTTTGGAATTCCAAAAACTAATGCAGAAGCTTTCATCTCTCCGGTTTTCTCCATCTCAAAAATTGCATTCCCCACTTTCTTCAATTCAACGTCCATAAATGCACCTACTGTTGGTAAATAGGCTCTTTTGCCCTTCCCTGAAATTCAATTCTTTTTCCTGCCCCTGAAGTTTTCTTCGCACTTATTTCCACTTCTTTCTCCCCAAACATATTCAGGTATTCTTTTTCAAGAATCCCGTAAATCAGGACCCCAACATGTTTTCCATCATGGAAATAATGCTCTCGCAAAGTTCCCTCTTTTGCAAAAACAAGTTCTTTTTCATAGAGCGGGTAGAGCGTTTCATCATCTAATACACAATGCGCACTTACTTTGTGCATTCCCAGTTCCTTGAATGCAAAATGCAATGCAGCAACCGCAGCTTTTTTCTCATATCCCCGTCCCCGGAAACCTTTGCTTATCCAAATGCTCAAATCCGCATGCCGAGATTTCCAGTCAATATCTCCAAGTTCTAGCAATCCAAGTGGCCCTTCACCTTCAACATAAATAGAAAATAGGTATCCCTTTTTCTCCCGTGCAGCATGCACCTTTACTTTAAGGAATTCCACAACACCTACAGTAGAGAGAGGATAATATGCATTCATAAGAAGCGGATTTGTTTCCGCTTCGCTTATGTTCTTGTGGAGTGTTTCCACATCCTGGAGCTCTGGTCCCCTTAATTCTATTTCCTCATAAGTGATCATTATTTCGCCCTCAGCTTCACAATTTTCTCCCTTCCTCTTTTTATCCTTTTTACAAGCCCGCGCGCTTCAAGTGAAGAAACAAGCAGGCTCATCTTAGTGTCCGTGCATTTCATTATTCCCCGCAATTCTTTTTGCGTACTCATACCCTCGCTTTTCTTAAGGATTTCAAGAACCTTTTTCTCTTCTGAATCCATCTCCTTCCTAAAACTTGAATGCGGCTTAATTTCTTCCATTCCTGCCACAGCTTTGTTTGATTCTTTGTTAAACACAAAATAGTACAGCACAAACCCAAACAGGAAAAATAAAATAATAATTATCCCTGCAAGCATCTGTGCAACAGTATCATCTACAACTTCGTTCTCTTCAACCTCATCAATTTCATAACTTACAAAAGGAACAACTTCCTCAAATTCATCCGGAGGAAACAAAATCAAATCATATTTCATTCTTTCTCCTTCAACAACAACATCCTCCCGGAAGTAATACTTCAATGAATCTCCATCATAGTAATACGCACTTACATCATATATTCCCGGAGGCAATTCCACCGAATAATTTCCCTCTTCAAGAACCATCTGCACGGACGTAGGCCCAGATGCTTTCAAAACAACTCCTTCAATAGGAAAAAGGCTATCCGCGCTGTACACCTCTCCTTCCATAACGGTAGCGTTAAACAATGAAAACAGCAAGATCGCCGCAAGCAAAAGCCTCATGAACCCACTTCGGTGAAAACTTTCATAAAGCTTTCCTGAAAGTTTCTATTTAAATAACCCAATCGAGACCAACTCAGGTGATATGGATGAAATGGATGATTTGGGGCCTTGTGCTCATGAGCCTTGTTATGGCTGTGGGCAACGGTCTATCAGGAGATGTTAAGGATAATATGCTTCAGGCAAGGCATTCTCAGATGGAATGCAGGGCTAATTTCATGTACCAGGTAATGGAAAATGCAGAAGGATTTGATTCTGATGCAGATCTTGTGCAGGAAAGAACCCAACTTCAGGAACAGATGCGGCTTATGCAACAATATGCAAATGAAGGAGATTATTCTTCATTCAACCAGGAAATGGAACAAACCCGCAATGCATATACAACTGCAATGCAAGGTGCACGTAATTCACACAAGAATGCTCTGAATAAATCACAGGGAGAAGGATCTGGCCCGGGTGCAGGCGAAGGATCTGAAGAATCCTCCCAGATGAGGAACCAGATGCTTCAAGAACACCAGGAAGCCCAGGGAGAATATTCCTCCTGTATGGGCAATGCAACTCGTTCTCGTGTTCACGCAGAAGTAGAATCTTTTCAGGAATGGCATGGAAAAGGCCAGAACGTTGCAAATCAGATGAAAGAACGAGGATATGATACCTCCGGCCTTGAAGGAATCCTTGCAGATGCAGAGGTTGTTTCAGAAGACCTTGAAGAGGATGTGGATTCCGCAGGAAACTACGAAGAAATGAATGAAGTGCGCAATAAAGCATGGAAAAAAGAATTCTACATGTGGACAGAATTCCACGTGGAAAGGTTCAACCTTTTGCTTGACCGCATGGATGAGGAATCCGGAGGCGAATATTCTTCCCAGATTGGAGAGGTTCGTGCACATCTTGCAACTGCACTTAAGCTAAACGAGAACAAGAGATATGATACAAGCGAAGCTGCAGAGGCAAAGCAAATTCTCAATGAGGCTGCACAGCAAATGCGCAACCTTCTTCAGGAGATGAGCTAATGAAGAAAGAGCTGGCCCTTCTCGGGCTTGCAATCCTTGTGTTTTTCCTTATAGGGTGCACTTCCGTGGATGAAGAAATCTCATCCACGCAGGGAACTGTATCCTCGGGGGAAATGCCCACTGCAGCTACAGAGATGGGAATAACTGAAGAAGACCTCTCTGTTTCCGACCTGGATATAGATCTAACTGATGATGGGTTCTCCACAGAACTCACCATCTAATTTTTCTTCTTTTTTTCTTCATTAATATTTTTACACTCTGTCCCAAAAATACATGGTTTATTACGGATTTAGTGTGTCCACGCCAATCCTACAACAATAACACAACTTTATAAGCTTTGCCCCACATATAGTATTCTACTTTTATTGATGGTGATATGATGTCTGAACCAAAAAATAACGTTATGGTCGAAGGAAAAGTACGCAAGGTAGCACGCGTTGCGAGGGAAAAATTAGCAGAGACTTTTGAGAAACTGCGAATGAGAAATATGCAGCTCCAGCCTGTTCCTATTCGCTCTGAAAGAACAATCGGAGTAGTCGGGAAAATTGGAATCGGAGTAGTTGCGCTTGCTGCGGGAGCAATTTCTTCTTGTGGCAGTGATAGCCCGACTATTGAGCTTGATGCAGGCCCGGATGCCAGCACTCCAAATAATTGTGCTTGCTGCTATTACGAACAGGATACCTCCGGAGAACAGATTCCTGGTCTTGAATCCTGCATGGAATATATTTATGATGAGGCAGGAAACCTAGTTACTTCTTATGATTGTAATTGTGTACAGGGCGGAGACACAGACACTGACGTAGATACTGACTCAGACACAGATTCCGATACAGACATGGATACTGACACCGATACGGATACCGACACAGATACGGATACCGACTCTGATACTGATACGGATACCGACACCGAAACAGATACTGAAACCGCACTCGAAGATGGTGGTGTTGAAGACAGTGGACCAGATGGCGGAGACGTAGACACGGATGTAGACACTGATGTGGATACAGATGTTGACTCCGATATTGACACTGATACAGATACGGACACAGACACTGATACGGATACCGCCACCGAAACAGATACTGACACCGATACTGATACGGACACTGGAACAGACACCTGTGCATACATCCACTTGGATGCAGATACTTATGTGGAAACCGTTACGGTAACTGACCCAGTGAGCTCAGATACTTACACTGTGGAAGTTTATGCAGATGCAGACAGTGAATCCAGCTGGCCTACAACCGGTGAGTTCTACACACTGAAGTTCGTAGTTACTTCAGGTGGAATTCCTGAGATTGCAACCGACATGAGCCGGACAGATGCAAACCACGTTGTAATCCCCGCGGGTGACATGGACTGGGCAATCCTTAAGCTCAATGATACCTCTGGTGGAAAGGTGAAGCTCGGGGAAGAGATGTGGGGAGGCCAACTGTCTACACTTGGCCTCGACAACGACACCATAGACTTTACTTATGGTGGAGTGGACTACTCTCTTGTCCTAGATTCCTTCTCAGGGAATGTGCCCATATTCAGGCTGTATGAGGATGGCGTGGAAACCGAAGCTTTCGTGACTCCAGGGCTTTCTTCAGTGCCTGTGGGAGATTCCCACATGAAGGTGTTCTCTTCAGATGGACAAACTGTAGAGGTAACTGTATGCAAGAGCGTGCAGTCAACTGATGCAAGTTCAGTCTTCGATGGGGAAAGCGACCTTGAAGAGCAGGAAGTCTACAATGATGAGTGCCTCTGAGCACTCTAATCTTCTTCTTTTTCTCTTTTCTTATTTTTCCTCAATTACACACATCTTTATAAATATTTGCACACCCATAGTACTACTGATACTATCACGGTGATACATAATGGCGGAAAATAAGACTGTTGGAATGGAAGCAAGGATTGTTGTAGCCCCAAAGGCAATGCAGCCCAAGAGGATGGGCGCAGATGTTTCTGAAGAAGCTCCCCAGGGGAGACTCGGAAGGGTTATTCATGCAATCGGAACGGTTGCAAAAAAGACAGGCCAGGCAGCAGCAGTCGTCCTTCTTGCCGCAGCAGTAGGAACAGGAATCTCCGCATGTGGGGGGGAAGGAAAAGACGAAATTCTTCCTATCCCGGATGGGGGCGATACAGCAACTGATCTTGATACGGATGTAGACACCGATTCTGATTCAGATATGGATACAGATTCTGATACAGACTCAGACACAGATATTGATACTGACTCTGATACTGATGTAGATACGGACACCGACACAGACGTAGACACAGATACAGATACGGACGTGGACACCGATACGGACACTGATTCTGACACGGACACCGATACGGATTCCGATACTGATACCGCAACCGAAGAGGGAGACGCAGGTCCGGACGCAGCAGTGGACGGTGGATGCGAAGACACTACTCTTGATGCGGACACGTTCGTTCTTAGCGTTACAGTCCACGATACAAAAACAGCGGACACTTATACTGAAGAGGTTTATGCCGATGCAACAACCGCAACAACTTATCTTGCGGATGGGCACCCTGATTCAGGCCCATATACAGTAAGCTATGCATTCCTCCCGGGACTTCCCGAGTACACGGATGGAGCAACCTCAACTGAGAGGAGCGACAGGCATCATGTGTATGTAGAATACAAGGGGGAAGAATGGGTAGTTGCAAAGCTTGGAGGCTCTTCACTCAAGGTGAAGCTTGGAAAAGAGGTCGCAGCTGGAGTAATCAACATATATGATCCAAGTCCGGATGCCGGCTCTCCTGACCAGCTTGATCTTCCGAGTGGCTATTCAATCAGGCTGACCAATGTTTCAGGCAGCGGAAACGCTACCATCGACATTGTGGATCCTAGTGATATGGTAGTCACATCTGGAGTAATTCTTGTTCCTGGAAACATTGTTGAAGTTGTTATAGGAGCAGAAACCCGCTTCGTGCAGCTGCACCAGAGCACCTCAGGGCTTTCATCTTCAGCAGAACTATCCGTATACAGCGAAGTTGAGAGGCTTACAGATGGCCAGCTCACTGCAGATGGTGGATATGTTTCCCTGAGTTGGGAACTAGACACAGACGGAGTACAGAGGCTCAACTCATTCACAGTCTCTGTTCCAGACTGCATCTAGTAATTTTCTTTTTTTCCTTTTCTTTTCTTATTTTATGCAATAATTTTTCTTCAGTGTTCGTTTTTCTGAATATAGATACATTTATAACTGTTTCTTATCACAATTTATTACATGAATAATAACATATTCCTTAGGATGAGCTTAGTTATCCTGGGTTTCCTAATGGTAATCACCACTGTTTCTGCATGTGAATATGATTCAGATTGTGAATCATGGGAGGAATGCATAGTGGATGTTTGCGAACCGGAATCAGGTATGTGCAATGACGATGGAGATTGTGACTCCGGTGATGTTTGTGAGACAAGCACCCACCAGTGCTATGAGCCCGAATGCACTACAGATTCGGACTGTGAGTCCTGGGAAGAGTGTGATGATTACGAATGTACTCCGGAGAGCGGAATGTGCAACGATGATGATGACTGTGATTCCGACGAACTTTGTGATACGGGTACACATCAGTGCTTTAGCTTTGACTGCCTCTATGATTCCGATTGTGAATCATGGGAAGAGTGCAATGCTTACGAATGTGAGCCCGAATCCGGAATGTGCAACGGAGATTCCGATTGTGAATCCGAAGAGGAATGTGATGAAAGTACTCACCAGTGCTACGAGCCTGATTATGAATGTGAGAGCGATGGTGACTGTGACGAGGGGGAAGTTTGTGAAGATTATCCTCTTGGAACTCATTGTGTTCCTGCAGGAGGCTCATGTGTAGATGATTCAGACTGTGAATCATACGAATACTGTGATGCAGGCGACTGCGAACTTGATTTTGGAGCATGCTACAATAATGCAGATTGCCCAAGCGGATACTACTGTGCGGGCAACCACTACTGTCATGCATCCGGCTCCGGAGGTGGAGGTGGTGGTGATGACGATGATGATGAATGTGATTCCGATTCAGACTGCTCAAGCTGGGAAGAATGCAATGGAGGAGACTGCGAACTTGCATCCGATGCATGTGAAGATGATGGTGACTGTGGAACTGGAGAATACTGCTCAGGTCACGCATGTGTAATGTACGTTGGTTTCTGCAACGATGCAAGAGACTGCGATCCTTGGGAAATGTGCTCAGGAAATAGTTGTGAGCTCGGTCCAGACCGCTGTGCTTCAGATTCAGATTGTGAATCCTACGAGATTTGTGAAGATCTTTCCTGGACCTGTCAGTTCGCACCAGGATACTGCAATAGAGACAGGGACTGTGAATACTGGCAGCATTGTGAAGGCATGGAATGTGTTCTGAATGAAGGCCAGTGCGAAGCTGACTCTGACTGCGGAGAAGATGAACTCTGCGATTCTCACTCCTGTGTGGAAGTTGAGAAAGAAGTTGAGCTTTGTGACCCAGATCCTTCGGTAAATCTTGAGGATGCATGCGGCCCTCTTGTGGACGCAGCAAAGCAGCAGACTCAGGTAAACCTCGAACCTCAGCAGGAAGAAGAACCTTCTGACGAAATCGATATTTTCGTTTTGCTTCTCGGAGGCCTTCTGCTCCTCGTTCTTGGAGGAGTTGCAGGATGGCACTCAGGCCGTTCTTCACCTGATGGAGAAGGCGGAGAAGAAGTAGAGTACGAAGAAGAGTAGAACTCTTTTTTCCTTTTCTTATTTTTCTTTTCTCTTTGCAATACATTTATTATTATTCGTCAGCATAATCCATCAACTTTAAGGTGTATTCACGATGGACGATTCTTCTGAAAAGAAAAACATGCATTGGAGCGAGATTATTGCAAAGGACGTAGTCAATAGCAAAAAGCCCCCATATGTAGTAATGAGCGGCATAACTACTAGTGGCCCGCTCCATCCTGGAACTCTCTGCGAATTCATGTTTGCGGACGCAATTTACAAATCGCTCAAAAAGCTTGACAAGGGGGCAAAATTCGTATTTGTTGCAGATATCCTAGATGCATTCGACAATATTCCTGCTCCCTTTAAACAATATGAGGGGGAGCTCACGCCGCATTTAGGGAAACCGCTCGCACATACTCCTGATCCAATGGGCTGCCACCACTCTTTTGCAGAGCATTTTCTTTCTGAAGCTACTGATGCAATGGCTAAATTCGATGTGCACCCTGAAATAATGCGCGCAGATCAAGCTTATGCAGAAGGCAAATACGATAAATACGCGCTCGAATATTCAGAAAGGAAGGACGAAATAAAGAAAATCGTGCAGGAAAGCTCGCTAAGAGAAACAATGCCTGATGACTGGCATCCAATAATGCCTATTTGCGAGCAGTGCGGCAAGATTGCAACTACTACAATTCTCTCTTACTCAAACGGTGAATATGAGTATTCCTGCGATCGTGACGTAAAATACACTAAAGGATGTGGATTCAAGGGAAAGGGAAAAATTTCCGATCATAAATATAAGCTCCTGTTCCGAGTTGACTGGCCCGCCCGCCAGGATATGATGCACGTAAGTACCGAAGGAGGAAGTGTTGACCACCATACAAGAGGAGGCACTCTCTCCACGGTTGCAGCAGTCCACAGGAAATTCTTCAAGCATGATCCTCCAATATACTACAAATTCGGATTTCTCAAATACAAGGGAAAGAAATACTCCAAATCCAAGGGAATAGGACATTCAGTAAATGAGCTTATGCAGATTCTTCCAATTCCTGTATTTGAATATGCTCTTCTACGTCCGGATATCCAGGAAGATAAAGAACTCGTTCTCGATGAGAAAACCCTTCTCCCGCTCATTTCAGATTTTGAGCATGCAGCTTCCCTTGATTCGGATTCCGAGCTTTCGCGTGCAGACCGCAAGAAATCCATTTCATATTCTCTCACTGAAAAGAAGGAATGGAACGTCCCTCTCGTGGACGTGTTGGTAAATTATGCAATCCATAAAGATTGGGATAAAGTAGGCGAGCTTCTCGAAGATCCGGAAGGCGTGAAATACCTTTCAGGATACGTAGATAAATGGATTGAACAAGGATGGATTCCGGATAAATACGTATTCGAACTTGGGAAAGGCGAATCTCCTTCCCATCCTGAAGCAATAAAGAAATTTTCAGATTCCCTCAAGGAAGGCATGACAGATAATGAAGTTCACACACTCGTATTCGAAACCGCAAAATCCAGTGATATTCCTCCAAAGGAGCTTTTCCAGGACCTCTACAAAGTCATCATAGGAAAAACCATGGGCCCAAGATTCGGAAAATTCGCAATAATTATTGGAATTCCTAGGCTGAAGGAACTGCTATCGTCGTAGTCCCTTACCGCAACATTCTTAAATCTTTCCCCCAGTAAATATATCAACAACGTAGAAAGCTTAAAAAGCTTTTTTCTATTTGGTGGGAAAAATATGTCGAAGAAAAAATGCCCTGAGTGTGCGGGCACTAAACTTATAAGAGATTATGAAAAGGGAGAACTAATTTGCGGTTCATGCGGCCTTATTATAGCAGAGAATATTCAAGATGCAGGTCCTGAGTGGAGGGCATTCGATGCCGAGCAGAAAGAAAAGAGGGCACGTGGTGGAGCTCCAATTAAGTACATGCGCCCCAACAAGGGCCTTGTTACCGAAATCGACCAGTACAACAGAGATATTCGAGGAGTGAAGATATCTACTAAAAAACAAGCACAATTCTACAGGATGAGGAAATGGCACAAGAGAGTTTCTATTGCAACATCAATGGAGAGGAACCTTGCAATCGCACTTGCAGAACTTGATCGTGTTGCTTCTTACCTTGGTCTCCCGGATGATATCAAAGAGGCTGCAGCCCTTCTATATAGGCGCGCAGTAAAGGAAGAGCTCATTAGAGGAAGGATAATTGAATCTATTGTATCTGCAGTAATTTATGCAATCTGCAGAATACATGGAATTCCAAGAACCCTGGACGAGATCTCCAAAGCTTCTGGAATCGAGAAGAAGGAAATCGGTCGTTCTTACAGGTTCCTGAAGGCGGAGCTCAAGCTTGATGTTCCGCTTACTGACCCCTCATATTACGTGCAGAAGTTTGCTACTTCACTCAGATTGAGCGGGGAAGTTCAGAAGAAAGCAGTTCTCTTGATTAAGAAGGCAGTAAAGAAAGGACTGATTTCAGGAAGAGGACCTACTGGTGTTGCTGCAGCAGCCCTCTACATTGCATCTGCAATGGTCGGAGAGCGCAGGACCCAGAAGGAAGTAGCTGATGTTGCAGGAGTAACAGAAGTTACAATCCGAAACCGATATAGGGAACTTAAGAAGGAACTCGGACTCAAAGTCAACCTCTGAGAAATCTTGCGATTTCTTCTCTTGAGCCAAGCTCAAGATCTGAGTCCTTCCCATACCTTTTTTAATCTCTTTTTCTATTTCTTTTTATGATTGAGCTTGCAGTAGATTACGTTACATTTATCCTGAACGTCATGGGAGCACTCATAGTTATTTATGGAAGCCTCCAGGCATTCGTAAAAGTTTTGAAAATAGAGTTCAAATCAAAGAAGAAGTTCCATCCGTATGAAAATGTAAAAAGAACTTATGTGCAAAAGCTCATTCTTGCTTTGGACTTCTTCGTGGCATCTGATTTGCTCAGGCTTGTTGCGCAGCCCACAATGGACGAAATAATCCTTATTGCGCTCATCGTGGTCATCCGTACCGTGCTCAACTATTCCCTGAGTAAGGAAATCCACCTCCATGAGGAATAATAGGTATTTAACTTTTCCAGGGAATTACTCTCCATGAGGCGATTGTTTCCAGTACTAGTTCTATTGCTGCTTGCAGGATGCGCAGCAGTAACAGACCCCATCCTGGGCACTGAACCTGCCGAGCAAGAAGAGCCTCCGGATTATTCCTATGATCTATTCGTAAAAGACATTGATTCTGTTCCGGATTACCCGCGCCTCACAGAAGAGTACAAAGTGCGCGCAATAATCCAGATGTACGGGAGATACACTCCTTCAGGATACACAATCTGGGTTTTAGATGGAAACAAAACTCTAATGCACAAAAACATCACGGACCCAGAACTTCTCCAGTATTTTGAATTTGATTATTATGCGGACTCTACTGAACCGCACAACATACGTGTAGAGCTTCAGAGCCTTGATTCTGAACACCCTGAGCCCGAAGAGAACTTAGAAAACAACATACTGCGTAAAGACATCAAAGCTTATGCACTTGGCTATTATGATTTATACAACTGGAAAGTAACCTGGTTCTATGATGCGGTGGGGATGCAGGTAAATCAGGCCCAGGCATTTACCCTTGAAAGACCCCTAAACATAAGCAAGATAGGGGTTTATGTGCAGGCAAAAGTTCCATCTCCTCCAAACTCCACACTCTTCATCTCCCTCCACGAAAAACCCACCAATTGGGGCAATATGGGTGTAGGGGACGAAATCCTGCGCGGAGAAATAGATGCAACCCAAATTGGGCAGGATCCTTCTTGGAAATGGATTGAATTTGATACACTCGAGCTCCAGAATGATACCTATTGGATTGTATTAAGCTACGAATCCCCCTCAAGCGCAGGGATTGAATGGTATCGCGCGGAAAGAAACAAATTCGGGGAGGTTTACGATACCCAAATGATAGATCTAGCTGGATATGGGGAATGGGAATACAAAGGATTTGATTTTGCCTTTAAGGTAGAATAAAACAAATCCCCCCGGATCGTCAGAACTCAAGATATTCATCACAGGATAAACCTCAGCAATCTTTCGAGTTCATCATCCATGTAAATATATAAAGAAGAAAATAAGAAGGAACCTTAACAGATTCCCTGCACGCGTGAACCCTTCTTCTCGAGCTTCCTCACTTTTTTCACTTTCTTGGAAAGCGCATCATAAGATTTAATCAAATCCTCAAAGAACATGTCCGCCATGTCTCTGCTGAAATTCTCCTTCATCACTACGCGCAAAACCACAACCGATTCCGCGTTAGGTGGCATCGAGTACGCAGGCACAATCCATCCATATTGCCTCAATTTATCCGAAAGGTCATACTCAGTAAATCCAGGTTTTCCCTTGAGCTGGAAAGTAATAAGCGGCATAAACTTTGCTTCACTTTCCATCCTAAACTTTTCGCATTTCTTTACTTTTCCTGCAAGATACTGCCCGGTATTTACCATATTCTTCATGATGCGCGCATACCCTTCTTGCCCCAGCCTAATTAGGTTGTAATACTGTGCAATCACCATGGAGCCTCCGCGCGAAAAATTCAAAGTATATGTAGGCATCTCCCCTCCAAGGTAATTCACATTGAATACAATGTCCGAAGGCAAATCACTTTTATCCCTGAACAGGAGCCACCCAAGCCCAGGATAAACTAACCCGAATTTATGCCCGGATGCATTTATTGTTTTTACCTGCTCCAATCGGAAATCCCATTTCAGTTTCTTGTGCACAAAAGGCGCAATGAATGCTCCGCTCGCACCATCCACATGGATCCCAATGTCCCATCCTTTTTGTTTTTTTATCTTAAGTAAAAGTGTGTTTATTCCTTCAATATCGTCCGCCTGCCCGGTAAATGTAGTCCCAAGAATTGCCCCAACGCAAATCGTATTTTCATCAATTAATTTCTCTACATCCTTAGGCCCAATGGTATATTTTCCAGGTTTCAAAGGAACGATACGCGGCTCCACATCAAAATATCTTGCAAACTTGTCCCATACAGTATGCACATCCGCGCCCATCACAAGATTCGGCTTATTGTACGGCTTCTTCTGCTTTTTCCTGCGGTTAATCCATTTGAATTTGTGTGCAAGCAGCCCAAGCATAATCGCCTCAGAAGACCCAACCGTAGCAGTTCCCAAAAAAGTTTTCTGCTCAGGTGCATTGAACAATCTTCCCAGCATATTCACAACCCTCTGATGAATAACTTCGGTTTGCGGATACTCATCATGGTCAATGAAATTCTTGTTCATGGACTCATCAATAAGTGCGCGCGCTTCTGGTTCCATCCAGGTAGTTACAAACGTAGCCAGATTCAATGAAGGGTTCCCATCCAAATTCAGCTCATCATGAATCAATTGGTACGCTGCATTTGCAGGCATCCCTTCCTTAGGCATCTCATATTTTGGAATGTCCTTTACCATGTACCTGTCTGAGTAGGTACTGATATGCCCGCTATACATCTTCTTTGATTTATCTATTTTTACTTTTTCAGATACCATCTATTTCACCTTTTTCTTCTTTTTCTTTTTCGGTACTGGTTTTTTTGCAGCCTTTGGCATCCAGTCCGGTTTTCTAAGCTGGTAGATCAAGAGTGGTGTTCCGCCCAATACAATAATTCCTGTTATCAGGAATCCATCATAGAAGAGCCCACTCCCGATTTCAAGCTGCGCAGGAGGGATAAACCCAAGCCCAATTCCAGCAACGCACGCAAGCGCTCCAATCCCTGCGATTATCCACATTCCCAAATTCCCTCCGGGAAGCTTATACGGCCGCTTCACATTTGGCTGTGAATACCTCAGCTTTATTGCGGTAGCAAACAGGAACACATACATAATCAAATAGAGCTGCGCAGTAAGCGCAGTAAGAATCCAGAAGGAACTGGAAACATCTGGCATTACCACGAAGATGAAGGCAAGCGCAGATACAATAAGCCCCTGCACAATCATCACATGGGTCGCAACCCCATTCTTATTCGTTTTCTGGAAGAATGGGGGAAGGGTTCCCTCAGTTGCAGTCGCAAGCAATCCTTTGCTCG
This sequence comes from Microcaldota archaeon, assembly GCA_030613375.1. Lineage (GTDB taxonomy): Archaea > Micrarchaeota > Micrarchaeia > Anstonellales > Bilamarchaeaceae > CAIKOA01. The sequence continues at coordinate 11,176 of JAUWMC010000010.1, read as the reverse complement.
GACCAACAATCCATGCACTAACTTGCCCCACTACACCGAACACAATCAGAACTCCAATTATCGGAATCATCCATCCAATCGAGTATGCATCAAAGAACTGCGTAAACGCTTGCATAATTCCTGCAACCAGGCTGATTTCTCCCTGTGGAACTACCGCCGCAATCGCAAGGGTCCCCAGGATAAAGATAAACAGCGTAAGCACAACCGCAACCAGAATCGCCTTCGGGTAGTCTCGTTGCGGGTTCTTAACCTCCTTTGCGTGCACAGCAGACACTTCCATTCCCGCAAAGAACAGAAGTATGCTCGCAGCAAATACAACATTGCTTAGCTCTGTCATATCTGGAATAAAACTCTCCCACGTAAAATCAATCTGGATCTGCTGCCCGGAAAATACCCAGAGTGCCCCCAGCAAAATAATCACGAGTCCAGGAAGAATTGTTCCAGCTATCGTTCCAACGGTTGTAATTATTCCCGAAACCTTCATTCCCCTGAAAGCCGCAAGGGTAGCTCCCCAATAAACAACAAGAATTACCCCAACCATAAACAGGGGATTAGTTGCAAGGGAAGGATTAAACACAAACGCAAGTGCCCCTGCAGCAAACGCAAGAACAGTAGGGTACCAAACAACATTTTGTATCCATTGCAGCCATATCGCAAAGAATCCCCATCTTTGTCCAAAAGCCTCATTTACCCATAAGTAAACTCCTCCTTTTTTTGGCCAGCCTGTCGCAAGCTCAGCAGAAATGAGCGATACAGGAATAAAGAACACAATTGCAATCAACAAGTAATAAAAAGTTGATGAAAATCCGTACTCCGCCATCGAAGGCAGGCCCCTGAGGCTTGCAATAACGGAAAAAGTCAGCATGGCTAAAATAAATACTCCTAATTTATGTTTTGTAGAAATCTTCTTTTCTGTCATAGAGAGCGCTTCTTCCCTAAATTTTTAAAGCGTTCTCTACAGGTCTCTGCTCCTGAATTTTTCCCAATTCTTTCTCAAAGCAAGAATTGCAGGCAATTCCTTCCCGCTTAGATACTGAATCAGCGCCTTCCCTGAAAGGCTTATGTAGCTGAATTTATCTTCGGGGAGTCCGAGCTCTTTAATCGCAGTAATCGTATGCCCCCCTCCAATAAGTGAATACGCTTCGCTTTCTGCAATCGCTTCAAGAACCCTCTTAGTCCCCAGCCCGAATCCTTTCCTTTCGTATACTCCCATGGGCCCATTAATCACAAGCCGGGTTGATTCGAGTATTTCCTTTGCATATCTCTCTGCAGTTTTAGGCCCAATATCCAGAAGATCTCCTTCAGTTACCTCATTAACACCTAAATCTATTCTTTTCCCTTCAATCCTGACCCCCATATCTTCAGGAACAATAATCTTGTCAGAATATTTGGAAAGCAACTCCTTCGCTTTCCCCTCAAACTCAAGCAACCCGTTCTCTTCCAAATATGCTTTTGAGCCCCCAACATTTTTTCCCGCAGCATACAGAAACAATACAGAAAGAGCTCCCCCAAGAAGAATCTTTTTCGTTTTTCCTTTCTCCAGCCAGTTCTCCATAATATTAATCGAATCTTTTGCCTTTCCGCCTCCAAGAATCAAAGTAAGCTCTCCTTCCCCAATATTTTGCAGCGCCTCAATTTCATTCCTCAAAACCGGCCCGGCAACACTTTCCGCGTGCTCCGTAAGCCCGACCACGGAAGCCTGTCCTCTGTGCGAAACGCTAAGCGCATCCAGTACAAAAATATCAGTAAGCGGCCCAAGGATCTTAACTAATTTGCTCTCTTCTGGTTTGTTCTCTTCCCCTTCCCACATCCGTACATTCTCAAGGAGCAGAATATCCACATCTTTCATCTTACCTATTGCTTCCTTTACTTTTTCAGGCTCCATGCTCCCTAAGAATTCAACCTTTTTCTTAGTAATTACTTCAAGAAGCAGTGCATGGTCTCGCAAGCTTACAAAATCCGGTTTCCCTTTTCTTCCCTGATGCGCAAGTACAATTACTTTTGCACCTTTATCACTAAGCATTGCTATGCTTTCTCCATGCCTTTCCAGCCTCGGGTTTATGGTAATTGCGCCTTCCTCAGTTATAGGGGAGTTTATGTCCACCCTTTTTACAACTCGTTTTCCTTTAAGGTGAATCTCGTGAAAATATTTCATTAGAAGTCCTCCACAAACCCACTATTGAGTGCCAGAATATTTATTTCTTTTCTTCTTCCTTTTCTTTTTTCTTTTTGCCCCAATTAGCTTTGGTTTTGCAGGTAGTATCCAAGCACATCTCGAAGAAGCTTTTCCCTCTTCTCACTTTTACAATGCGAGTTCCACATTCTTTGCAGTCTTTTTTGGTTACGGTAATGTATGCACCAGTAGGAAGAGGGTATGCTTTCCTGCAGTTCGGGTATCCCGAACAACCTACAAACTGCCTTCCCCCCTTTAAGCGAATTATCTTGAGTCTTCCCTTGCATTCCGGGCAAACCCCCAAATTATTTTCCTCCTCCTCAGTTTCCCTCATAGCTTTAAGGAGGCTTTTTCCAATACTTACCTCATTCTTTTTGAAATCATCAAGTATTTCTATAAGCACTTTCTTTCCGTCTTCCACTACTTCTTCCTGTGTAAGCTTGCCATCTACTATTTTTTCCATGTCCTCTTCAATTTTTCTGGTAAGCCCTGCATCCATTATCTTAGGGGAATGTTCCTCAAGTACTTTCCACACATCCATCCCGAATCTTGTTACGGTGATACTCTTTCCGGAAACATAATCCCTCTTGAAAAGAGTGTCAATAATCGTAGATCTGGTGGCCTTGGTACCCAATTTATCCTTTTCCAGCGCGGAAATTATGCTCGCAGGGGTGTATCTATTCGGAGGTTTGGTTTTCTTCTTCACTTTGCTCTTCTTTTCCACTTCTTCCTTTGCACCTTTTTCAAATGGAGGCAGAAGATTTTCCCTGCTTTTGTAGTATGGGTAAAAGTCAATCCAGTTCTTCTCATGGATTACTTCTCCGGAAGCTTTGAACTTTTCCCCTCCACTATCTGCAACCACCTTGGTATTTTCTGCTTCCGCAGGGGGTGCAAATACAGAAAGGAACCTGCTTGTAATCATGTCGTAAAGCTTCTTTTCCGCCCCATCCAATTTCTTATGCAACCCAGTAGGGTGGATTGCGGGGTGCGCAGGATCTTCTTTTCTCCCCTGGAAAGGCATGAACCATTCATTCTTCTTGAGTTTCTCCGCGCGATCCTTGTACTCCGCAATCTTGGAGAGTTTATCAATAATCTTTTTCAGCCCCAGTTTAGGATGCAATTTCTGTGAAGAAGTTCTTGGATATGAAATCAATGAATCTTCATAAAGCGACTGTGCAATCGAAAGCGTCTGAGAAGGCGAAATTCCAAATGCGCGGTGCGCTTCCAGCTGCAACGAAGTCAAATCAAATGGAGGGTATGGCCAGATCTTCCTCTTCTTTTTCTCAACGCTTTCAATTTCTGCATCATTCTTTATTGCGGAATGCGCTTTCTTTGCGTCTTCTTCAACTTTGAACCTCTCTTCCTCATGTAAGAATTCAATCCCCTTCAGCCAGATTGTCACTTCCCAGTAATCCTCGGACACGAAATCCTGTATTGCTTTTTCCCGTACAGAAAGAATATTCAGCGCAGGCCCTTGTACCCTTCCGATGCTCATGGTACGAAATCCTCCCGCTTTCCTGAGGGCGTTCATGAGTGCCCTGCTCAAATTAATCCCGTAAAACCAATCCAGCTTGTGCCTGGTTTCCCCGGCAGATGCATTATTAAAATCAATTTCGGGAGACGCATTCTCATACGCTTCCCTGAGTTCGTAGGGAACAAGGGATGAAAACTTCATCCTTCTTCCATCCTTCTTTCCATAACAAAACCTGTAAACATTATACCCAATTACCGAACCCTCCAAATCATAGTCGCACGCAACCGTGCACAAATCTGCTTTCTTCCCAAGAGAATTTAGCAGATTCACATAAGGCTTGGTAAACGCAGCTCCTTTTGAAATAAGGTAAGAAGGTTTCCACTCAATATCAAAAACAGGGTACTCTTTGGTCCTTTTTTTCTCTGCAAGGTTGAACAGGTGGCCTACTGCAGGGGCCACAATGACCTCTCTTCCATCCACCTCGCACTCATAATATCCTATATTACTATACACTTTTCTTTTCACTGTTGAGCCGCCCAGTGCATTTGCGATTGTGTTTGCAACTTTAGGCTTCTCCGCCACAATTAACTCCATATTTTCAAATTTAAGTCAGGGAAATATTTTTAATACCCAGATGTTCACGTCAGGAAACCAAAAGCAGTAGGTTTCCGAACGCGCGCGACGCGTACGTTTAGGCGCCAAACTGTAGCATTTATTTAAAATGAGCTACCTTTTGTCAAGCCCCCTGGGGTATTTGAAATCCCGACCTCTCGCTTACAAGGCGAGCGCTCTACCAGACTGAGCTAAGGAGGCACAGTTCCAGTTCTTCTTTTTAGAGTGTGAATATTTAAAAATAGAGTTTCTATGCACGATTCACAAGCTCCATCTTCTGGAGTGCATCTTTGAAACATCTAACTGCAGAATCAAGCTCATCCCCTGCAAACTTTCTTTTTTCCGGGCCCCCAAGAAATTCAGCAACATTGTCCATATGCTCTGCACCTTCCCTTATCTTCTCCGCAACTCCCTTCAGGTAAGGTTCGCATTTCTCAAGTGCACCAGCAACAAACTGTGGCTTTCCAAGTACGAGAAGCAGCGCACTCCTCTTAAGCAGTTTCCCTGCACCCTCCCCGGATTTATGGCCTTCTCTCCCATATGCTTCCCTTGCCTTATCCAGGTAAGATAAATTGAACCTCTTTCCAGTCACAGTGTACTTCTTTCCTTCCATCTCACTCTTTAACTCTACAATCGCTTCAATCTTTTTCACGATTCTTATGTTTGAAGAAGCAATCTCAAGAATTCTTTCCGCATAATTCAAATCCTTCTGGTCTTTTCCTCTTATTGCCCACCTATTCCTATTAGAGTAAACTGCAACCCATTTCCTAAGTTGACTTTCAATGCGCATATCCCTTTCCTTGCGGATAAACGCTTCCCTCTTCGTGTTGAATGCAAGAATTTCTTCCACTTCCTTATCCCTGTGTTTGCCCAGTCTGTCTCTAAATGCAGTAAGCTGCACGCAGGCTATAGAAACCTGCCTCCTCTTTCCGAATTCCGTGCTTTCCACCCCTGCTTCAAGAAGGGATTTTTCCGCTTTTCCCAGCATAACCAGTGCTTCCTTCTTTAATGGAACAATTGAATCTTCCAGATCTTCTTTCACTTCGCGCATAAGCCTTGCGCGCATATTGAACCCAAGAGGCGTAAGTAGGTGCCCTTTTTTGTTAAGGAATGCATTGAGTTTTTCAACTTCCTCCAGTACCTCATCTCTTTCATTCCTCGCATTCTCCAGTCTTTCTTGAATATGGACCGGAATTCTTACTGCGCTGAAAATATCACTAATCAGTGCGTGCTTGTCCCCTGTCCACTGCAGGATTTTCTTTCCCATCCTGCTTTTGTCCATGCCAATCTCAATCCGCACAAGCCCGTTTTTAAGAAAGTTCGTTTTAAATGAATAATTTACCGGAAGCATTACCGGTTTTCCACCAGCATCTTTCCCAAACGAAAGCCCAAACCCGCGAGGAGGTGTATTCCTCCCTGTGGCCCTCCTGAATCTATTCCTGTCGCTGAGCCTTCTCTGCTTCATGCCTATTCTAACTTCACGCACAGTTTCCGGGGGCCTGGAATCTAGTCCCATATTGCTTCCTCTTTCGTATATATTTGGCAACCAAAACCTTTATAATAATATGTTATATATAATAGTAATATATGGGAGTATCCACCGAGAGAACCAATTCTGCACAGCTTGCAATGTTCTTCCCAGTGGCAAAACCAAGGGGAAAAACCATGGCAACCCTCAGATGGGATTCTGCAAAATTCCCCTCTGCAATATGTCTCAGGAGCGAGATCACAAGCAGGCTCCGCAGGCATGCAGTATGCTCTCTTGCAAAAATGTTTCAGGATATAAAGAAAGCAAATTCCGTGGGCTACTCATACTACCTCTCAGAACTTTTCAAAATATTCAATGCACATGAAGAAACCGGAAAAGTAAAGATGGACAAGCTTCCAACCCCAGAGCAGGTAAAACAAGCACACTCACTCATTCTTAGGCTTGGATTGTCTTACGCAGGATATTCAAAAAAGAATGACAATTTTAAGTGGAGGGCAGTTACTCCTGAGCAGCAGCATGCTGCATCAGCAAAGGAACATCTTTCAACCCTCTGTACAATTGCAGGGCTCAATTCCCTCCTTAAAGAGGGAGAACACAACTATTTTATGCTTGTTTTTGATTCGCTGGAAAAATCCATAATGAAAAAAGCAAGAAATCCAGTGAGGTTCGGGGAGCCCAGGGTTTCGGGCCATGAAGTGCGCTTTTGCATGGAAGTCCGCAGTTCAGGAATCCCTGAAAAGGTAGAGAAGCTTTCCCATCTGGAAAGAATCCAGTAGCTAATACAGGAATATCTGCTTGTATGCGTGCATATCTACCCCAGCGGGTATATCTATTTGCGCATGAAGGTACCACTTCAAGCCTGCACCTTCATTTATATTTTTCTTGTATGGTTCAGGAGTAATCGTAGGCAATGCATCCGTAGGAAGTTTAAATTCGAATTTCCATTTTTCTGCAGAGTATTTGTGTGCCCCTCCAAGTTTTTTCTCTTTTTCCCAAAGCACTGTTTCTTTTCCTTCCCCGTTTTTTCCTCCATTCTTTTTTGGGTTCACCCATTCTACACAACAGAGCCTTACTTTTATGTTGCGTGCATTAACTCCCCTAAACGTGCTCAGCTTCACGCTCCCTTTTACAGAATCCCCTGCAAAATATTCATCTCCCCGTTTATTCAGGTCCACAGAAACATTTGAGCTAAAAAATCCGAACACCATATCACCTCATCACAAGCACATCCATCTTTTTCCATCGGTCTCTTGCCCCGATTACATTGATGAATACTCCCAGCTTCCACCTGCTTACAAGCTGCTTTCCCTTGTATGTAATGGGAGCTTCCCCATCCACATGAAACTCAAAAGGAAGCTCGAAAAGAGATCTTGCGTCCCCAGGGGAATATTTTTTTCCCATTTCCCAGCAGGAATAGTTCCTTTTTTCATTTCCATACATAATTTCGTTGCAGAGTTTTACCTCAACCATGCGTGCACCCTTTAGCTCCTTTTCCCCTATTTCAACAACCCCTTTTAGTTCACTGTTTCTGTTTACGCTTGTGGGTGCATTAATCTTGATCATACTTCCATTTCTAAGAAAACCCTTATATTATTTACTCCCTTCAAAGAATGAAGGTGGAATTCAATGTCAGAAGAATTGAAGTTTGAAATGGATTACAAAGGAGATAGACACGGTCTTCATTATAATCTGGAATCTGCATCAGAGCAGGATGTTGCGCACGCAGTCTCAGAGGTTTCCCAACTCGTAAACGAAAAGGGGTTCCTTTACTCCGGAATTGCAATGCTACGTATAGATGAATTCGTAGGTAGGATTTCTGAGTCCACTCCTTCTGAAGCCCTTAAATCCATAAGCACTTCAACGCTCCGTTCACTATTCAAGGAGTCCGTAGGTGAATTGAGTAAGCTCGTTCCTGCGGCAGAAGCATACTTTTTCTACAAGCTCTTCCAGAAGTTTTCCGTTCCTGTGTTTGCAGAGCCCGAAATGTTTTCCGGAAAACTGAAAATGGACAAAACCCATCCCAAAGACAAAATTGCGCTGCTTGCAAAATACAAGAGCTGGGTAGCAATAAAGAAGATGTCCATTGATCCCAAATTGCAGGATTACGAGGTTTCCGGAACGCTTTGCGCAATAAACGAAACCCTTGTAAAAAAAGCATTTGATTTCTCCCAAATCGACCTAATCGCTTTGGATACGGAAGCAAAAAAACTTACTAAAGGAAAGCGCAAATCCTACTCAACAATTGGGGAAATAATCGAATCTATTCCGGATAAAAACCAAAACAAATTAGAAAAAGCCTACCTCCTCCACGCAATCCTCAGGGAATTAAAAGTGCGCCCTTATGCGCACAGGCTTATGCTTTCCAAACAGTACAAGGACATAAAAGTTCCGAAGCCCAGGGGAAGAATGCCCAAGGGATAGCCCAACCCATCACATTTTTATATTTTTTCTTCACAGCTATATACTATGATCCAGAAATTTGTATTCTCCCTGCTCATAGGTTTGTTGTTATTTGGTTTTGCTTTCTCCTGGAACGATACTGGCGGAGGAGTATGCACTTGCTCAACTAATTGTACTGATTGCAGCGATGCACTAAACAGCAGTGTCTGCAGTACAGAAGTACAGCTCACCACGGATATTGCCTCCGCTGGAGGCGATTGTATTCCTGCACTTGCAAATTTCAGCAATAAAATATTTGATTGCCAGGGAAATTCAATAAGCGGCCCTGGAACAGATATTGGGATTCACACAAATAATCAGGAAAACAACACAGTAGAGAACTGCAGGATTTTGGGATATAACATCGGAATGTATCTGGAGAATTCCACTAATACTACAGTGGTAAATAATACGTTTTATTCCAACCCAAGTGTTGGGCTTGCATCGAGGCTTTCCACCCTCAATAACATCACAAACAATACAGCATACAATAATACGGATTATGGTTTTTCCCTCACCCAGTCAAGCTTCAACAATACACTTACTGAGAATATTGCATACAACAATACCCGCGGTTTCCGTTTTGATACTGCGTGCAGTTTCAATAAAATTACCAATAACCTGGCGTATGATCACAGCCTCTATGGGTTCTACGTTACTAATTCCCACTGGAATACTTTCATAGACAATACAGCATACAACAATAACGATGGTTTCTATCTCCAATCAAGTGACAACTCAGGCTACCCGTTCATAGACAACACCGCATACAATAATGCCCGATATGGTTTGTACATGTTTTTTGTCGACATCAATATTACTGATACAACATTGTATAACAACAGCCGGGATGTTGAGGTAAGTACAGAAAGAGGCTCTGCCTCCTTTAACATGACCAACACACTATTCCTCAATCCTGCAGGAACACTGGTGAACTATACCAACCTTTCCAGCAGTGACATTGTGGCAGATGGAGACGGTTATTCCATTAGCTGGTCTGCCTCGCCCCTAACACTTCCCGAAGGCGGAACATCATTTGCGCAGAAATTCCTCAACATCACAACTGTTTCCGGGCCGCCCTCAATAGATTCACTTACCTGGCATTGGCTGGATTCAGAACTTGGAGGGTATACTGAGACGCTCTTTGTGATCTGGGAATACAACTCCTCTGGATGGGGAGCTGCAGCCCTTAACAACACCCCTAATACTGCTGCAAACACCCTTTCACTCTACAATCACACTCCAGAAAGCATTTATGGAATACTTGAATACACTGCCCCAACCCCTCCAGTGGATGATGGCGGAGATGATGAAGAGCCTGAATGTGAATCCGATGAGGATTGCCTTAATGAGTGCTATTACTGCAGTATTGGAAACGATGCCTGCCTCTTAAGGAAGACTTCCGAGTGCGGGGTTGATGAGGATTGCCAGCCGTCATATGAGAAATATGATGAAGGCGTGTACATGGATATTCCATACGAAAATAAGGACATGGATCCTGAAAAGTCCAAATCCAAATCCAAACTATTCTACCTATGTGAAGAATGCCAGTGCGTAAGCTATGAGTGCTTTGAGGATTCAGATTGCCCGGATGGTTACACCTGCGAAAACAACACATGCACCCCTCCAGAGTGCTTTGAAGATGAAGATTGCCTAACAGGATACTATTGCGAAGAGTATGAGTGTGTGCAGGAAGAACAGCCTGAGGGCGAGGAACCTGAGGATGGAGGGCCAGCTGGTATAGGCTCTGAAGAAATTGGAGAAGAACCCCTGCGTCCTGAACAGCCCCCTTTCCCAGAACCTGCAGAAATTGCAAAGGAGGTAGTTCCGCTTCTTGAAGAAGCAGAAAAAGCAGATGACCTGGATAGAGAACTCTGGGAGACGATAATTACTGGTGTGTGGATTGCATTATTCATCATTCTCCTTATCGCAATCCTGTACGTAATCTTCTCAAGAAAGAAAAGGAGGACAAGGAAGAAATAGGGCCCTTCCTTTTTTACTTTTTATTTTTTAGCTTAGATTTACTCAGGCATGCTCAGTCCAGTGATTGCATAGGGTGCAGGTGCGCCGTCGAACACCACAAAATATCTTGCAGTGGAGACCCTGTCTCGTATTCCACAATCAAGAATTCCGGTTCCCTCAGCTCCGGGGCATACGGGAACTCCATACGGACCTACTGGCCTACAGGGTCCCACTCTCCTACCTCCTCCACGCAATCCTTAGGGAATTAAAAGTGCGCCCTTATGCGCACAGGCTTATGCTTTCCAAACAGTACAAGGACATAAAAGTTCCGAAGCCCAGGGGAAGAATGCCCAAGGCCTGAGGCTCAAGGCATATCCATTTCTGTAACTGCAAATGCAAAGTCTTCCGTTCCGTTATTAAACACCACGAATACCCTTGCAGTGGAAATAAGGTCCGGGCCTTCGCAGAGACTGAACACAACCCCTGAATCTCCCGGGCACACAGGAACTCCATATCCGCTGACCATGGGCCCTATGGGATCCCAGTCTCCAACGTCCCCACCACTGATTACAGTGTGAAATACTCCGGTTGTGCTCCCGATGCTTATTTCATAAACATATTTTGGGTCACAATCCCCACCCGTGTTCCTCCATTCGATGGAAACGGTTCCTGAGATTCCCCCTCCAATGTCCACGAATGACCCTTCAGTGAGATTTATTGCTTCTCCCACGAATGCAATTCCGGCTTCATCAGATGCTGCATATGTTTTGTATACGTGCACATGCTTTTCATCTACGAAAACTGAAGTTGTAGCAGTAGTCCCCTGGTTTATGTCCATGAGCTGGTTTCCCGGCCCTATTGGGGCCCATACAAGCACCTGCGCTGGGTCAACTGGGCTGCTTGTAATAATGCCCATGAGCTGAAGGAAATACCCATCACTTGCAGTAAGGTATTCTATGCTGGTGAAGGTAAGGACATCATATACATCCTCGTCTGCAATAGTGACTTCTGAGAATGGAACTGAGAA
>JAUWMC010000077.1 GCA_030613375.1 Microcaldota archaeon | reverse complement strand
GCTATGTCTGCCTAGAAACAGTTGTGTTACACCGGTATATTCAAATGAGCCAAACATTTCAAGCCCCCCAATCACCTTCGCTTCCATCCCAGCCCTTACGCTGTTTGGAAGACCGTCATGTTCAAGTAATCTGATAACTGTCAGGACATTATCCTCAGATGTATCTATTTTCTCTAAAAGCATGAGCAATGCCGGTTCGACAGCATCCGTTATCTCTGCTGGAAGCCCGCTTTGCTCTCTCAATTCCAATAGCCGTCTTATTCTATGTGGCCATCCATTCGTATTCCTCTTCCCATAGTTCTCCAACGCTTTAATGAGCGCATTCTCGGCAGCCTCTTTTAGCGGAGCCGAAGGATAAAGATTGTCATCAAGAAAATCTGCGATTGGGTCTGCAAATCCATTTCTCCCTAAACGCTCTACCAATCGGATTTTCCTCTCTTCCGAAAATTCTTCCCGCGCAAGTGCATAATCAGCAAAATACCAGTGATTGGTTTTTAGCCCGATTTCCAGTATATGGGCTATTGGCGCTTCGGAGAGTTTATCTCTCCCATATGGTTTGCCACCTTCTAATTTGCCAAGTGGCTCTCCCTTTAACAAATTCCTCAGTACCGCGAACCATTCTTTTTTAGTAGCAACTTCTATCGCCTTAAGTGCCACTTCTTCTGGGAGGCTGTCCTGGCCAAGCACATAACTGATCCCGTGCCTACTCCCGTGTTTTCCGTAAGATTCTATGGCCGCGATTAGTGCCGGCCCTATTGCCCTTCCCACATCTTCTGAAATATCCTTCCTTTCCCACAACTCGCAAAGAGCGTAAATGTTAGCATCGCCTTTGGCTGCGCTCACTTCAAGTGCCCTGATTAGTGCAGGTTCAACTGAAGCTCTCGCCTCCGGGGGCACATTTTTTCTCCCAAGCAAATTAGCAACAAACCACAAGTCGCCTTTATCTCCACGCGTTTCAATGACCTTAGATAGTGCTGTGGCAAGCCTAGTTCCCGTCTCTTTTGGGAAATGTAAATGTATATCCAATAGCTCTATTTCAAAACTTTTGCCTTTTTCTGCACACGCTTCAACTGCAGTGACCAGGGCCTCCCCAATCTTCACCTTTTCAGATCTGCCTGCTTTGGAATACACTTCTATTAGTTCCTTTACCGCTCCTGCCTTTGCCAGCGAATTTACAGCTTCTCCAAAATCCCTGGCTGTAACCATCTGTCTTAATGCGTCATTTACATTCTTCTTTTCCAATTTTATTTCATCAATACCATTCATTTCATCACCTTGTTTTAATTGATGTCAAAACAGGTATTTAATTAAAACCCCCTCCCATGGTAGGGGTAATAATAAGAATTAAAAACCCGCGGCGCCTAATCATATTCATGGAAACGAAGAAGATTATTCTTTTAAGGTTGCGCTCCTGAGCACCTGCTCAAGCTTTCTGGAGTTAGTGAGAAGCTCTTCTTTTGCGACTTCCCCAAGCTTGCCGAGCTCTCTTGAAAATCCTTCCAGGAGTGCTTTGACTTCGCCCGGAGTGCTGCCTGCGATTTCAAGAACTGCTTTGGATTCAGAAGGTGCTTCCACTTCCAATTTTTCGGGCGCTCCCCCTTCGGGGAACTCAACTACCACCCCGAGACTGTTGGATGGCCTATCGCCGAGATTGGCGTAACGCCCGTTGTTGCCGTTGATGTAGTCGTTGCCGGCAACAGGGCCCACCCTGCTGTCAATTCTCCAGAGGTATCTTGCTTTTTCTTCTGAAGAACTTACTTCTTTCCCAGTAGGGATATCAAACTCTTCATCCCCCAAATACCAACCGTCTTCTTCTGGAAAGTGTGTAAGACCAACGACTTCTGAAGCTTCAACCACAAGGTTTTTTCCATCCTGAACCAAGCTGAAATTAGGATGTTCTACTACAAGAATCATGTTTTTCTCATTCTTATATTGCTCAGGGACGGGAAATACGTATTTCTGGCCATCTCCCAGGTCAGTGTACTCTATGAATTTTCCAAGTTTCTTTCCGGGCTCTTTGTATCCAGTCATTGTACCGCTCCAGCACGCAAATGCTTCCCTCATGCTTTTCCATTCGTCTGTTTCAACAAGGGCTTTAGTCATTCTCTTGTTTGAGGCAAGAACGAGATTGTTTTTGTCTGCGAGCTCAAGTGCTTTTCTGTAAGAAGCCCCATCTGCTCTTTTGACTAGGACTCTGAGGTTTGGGCCTCTTACTCTGTCAGTGTTTCCGGTTTTCGGTTTTGTTTTTTGGGCTGTTTGTACCATATTTTCACCTTGTTCTAATTAGTGTTAAAACAGGTATTTAATTAAAACCCCCTCCCATGGTAGGGGTAATAATAAGGATTAAAAATCTGTGACTCCCAATGCTATTCATGGAAACGAAGGTGCTCACCCAACTCGGTCTTACCGGTTCTGAGATAAAGGTCTATTTTGCCCTTTTGGAACTGGAATCCAGCACCGTTGGCCCTTTAATAGATAGAGCAAAGGTTCCAGACTCAAAAATCTACTCGATTCTAGAGAAACTCAAGGAGAGGGGGCTTGTAAGTTTCGTGATAAAGAACAACGTGAAGCATTTCCAGGCCTCTGACCCAAAGAACCTGGTAACTCTGCTGAATGAAAAGGAAGAGGAAATAGCAGCAGAGCGCAAAGAACTTGAAGAGAAGGTAATTCCCTATATTGAGTCCAGGCGCAAACTTACAGGGGAAAAGCAGGAAGCAACGGTCTATGAGTCCTATGCCGGGCTGAAATCTGCATTCAATTTGATCCTGGATAATTTAACTGCCGGGGAGGGATACTCTGTATTCATGCTTAGCGAATCACTGAAGGAAAAAAAGGTAGTCTCTTTCTTCCAGACATACCACAAGAAAAGGATAGAAAGGGGAATAAAGGTGCGGCTCATTTCGAACATCGAATTCAAGAAGTTTATTCTTAGCACCCACCGGTACAAGGGAATGAAACTAAGGTTCACGGAGCAGAAACTCCCCGTTGGCCTTTTCATCTTCAAGAACCATGTCATGACTGTGATATGGGGAGAAAAACCCACTGCCTTTGTTATAAAATCGAAAAGGAACTACGAGCATTACAGGGAATTTTTCGAAGATATGTGGCAGCTGTCCTCCTAATCCACGATTGAGTCTTCCATCAAAGGGACATATGTAACCATAGTTACATAATACGTCAGTCGCGTAAAACGAGGGCTTTTTGGCTACTGTTTTTGGCGACGGAGTAAACCAGCAGAACAAAAACGGTATTCAGTGCTCCAGTTTCTCATCAGTAAGGTGATGAGTGCTATTCAACTGCATGAGTATACTTGCTCAAGCTGAGGAGCTTCGGTAAGCGACATGGAAGTCTCTCTTGAAACGATAACTATTTAAAAAATAACAGATACTAACGGCTCAGATGACTAACAGCGAAGATGGATGGAAGTCAAGTAAGTTTAGAGTGGGCCTAATAGCCGTAATGATTTTTCTCATAACTGCCCTCACTATGCACCTTGTAGGCCTACCAAACATATTGTATGGTTCACTGGTTCTATCAGGTGGATATATAGCAATCAACATAATCCTTGCAATAGCCAAAGGCCTATGGATAAAACATTTTTACAGATAATCAAAGCTCAGACATCATGCTTTATAAATAAAACCGCTTTGTAGTAATTAGATGTCTAAAGAATTCAAAGAAATTCTTGGGGGATTTGGAAAAGTTTCCAAACTGCTCGATAAAAAAGAGAAGATTAATCTCTTTATAGCAATGATATTAATGCTTCTAACAGGAATCTTAACAAATTTGCCAGCAGTAATTTTAGGAAACTTCGTTGATACGCTTTTTGAACTG
>JAUWMC010000017.1 GCA_030613375.1 Microcaldota archaeon | reverse complement strand
CCGAGAGTTATCAGGAGGGCACGGGGGACATCTTCCTGGCTTGCATAAATAGAGGAAACTTTGTGGCGCTGTGCAATCTCCTTCATGGTTTGGACAATAAGCTCGCATGCGTCTCCGTCCGCCGGGATTTCTTTGCGCTTTGTACCTTTTGCGCCCATGAGGGTCCATTCCATTGATTTTACCACTAGTGCTTTCCCGGTTATGTAACAGGAGATATCGCAGGAAAGTGCCCTTTCTTGCTTGGTTCTCTTGATGAAAGAGATTCTGTAAACAGGAACCTTCATCTTTGTTATTGGAGTGCGAAATTGTATTCCATATCTTTTGCCGCTGGCGCCCATCCTTATTCTTGGGAGTTTGTCTATGAGACTATCTCGCTGTGCGGAATAGAGGCGTTGCATTCCATTTTCTTTTGAGCTCATTGGTTATTATTTATGTATAACTAAGTATAAAAAGGTGTGACATTGGGCGTCTCTAACGTTCACGCTTCAGAAACGGTTTTAAAATAAGCAGAATAAATGGAGAACAAGGTGAGTTTATGACAGTTGAACATCTAAACAGCGATAGTTTTGACGCTTATGTGAAAGAGGGAGTTGTACTTCTGGATTTCTGGGCAGAATGGTGCGGACCGTGTAGGATGCTCGGGCCTATCTTCGAGGAGCTTAGTGGAGAAATGGAAAAGGTGAAATTTGCAAAGGTAGATATTACTGCGAGTGAGGGGTTGGCGCAGAAATTCGGGGTACAGAGCATTCCAACGATTATCCTGCTCAAGGATGGGAAAGAAGTTGACAGGATGATGGGTGCTGTTCCAAAGGATAACCTAAAGCAATGGGTAGAAAGCAAGCTATAGCTATAAAAAGAATAACGGAGATTTGGAAGGCATGAGGGCACTAGAGCACTCGATTAAGCTGTACAGGGAAAAGATGGGATTTATCCTGCTTTTCTCACTTCCATTCCTCATAGCACTTATTATTCCTTCTTTGGTTTCCGGGCCCACTTTTATCTCGCTTGGAGCAGTTTTCCTCAGGACGGGAAGTATTCCTGAAGTTGACCCTGTGGGAGTTGCGGTGATGCTTTCTGCTTATTTGGTTTCGATGTTCCTTATTGCAGAAAGTATTGTGAGCATTACTTTGCTTGTGAAGATAAGAAAAACTATGACCAACCCTACTACTGAAGTGATAAAGGCACTTAGAAAATACGGGGTTGCAATATTCCTTGCATATACTTTTGTTGCGATGCTGATACTTATTGCACAATTGCTTACGTTTGATTTGGAGATAAGGACTATCCTGCTTCCTCTGTTAATGCTGCTTATTTCAGCAATGGTGTTCTTTGTGCCCCAAGCAAGGGTTATAGACAATTACCGGCTTTGAAAAGCAATAGATGTATCAATTGCAACAGTAGGAAAGAAATTTGTGGATGTTGTGCGCTGGGTATTAATTGGAGCCCTTTTGCTTACCTTGAGCGAGCTTATATTCTTCATCCTTCCATATCCGTTGGGTTCGTATCTGGTGCTTTTGGTTAATTCGGTGTTTATAATTCCCTTCCTGGTGATTTACCAGGCGCATATCTACATGACAAAATACAAGCTTGCGCACTAGTGTCAAACTGCTCGCACCAGTTTGACAGTTGTATTCCACCAGCCCAGATTAGTGGAATACTCTATTTTAATGCTTTTTAGGGAAGGTAGAATTATGAGGAATCCTGCTGTAGCTGGCCAGTTTTATCCTGGGAACAGGGAAGAGATAGAGGAACTTGTAGGAAAATGTTTTTCTGAAGCTATGAAGAAGGCGAAACCTATGAGTGCGTATGCTGGGGTGGCTCCGCATGCAGGATATGTGTATTCAGGGGTGCCTGCGGCTGCTACTTTTCTAAGTATTAAGGAACTGGAGAATGCTGAAACAGTGGTGATTGTAGGCCCAAACCATACTGGAACAGGGGGGCTGGTTGCGCTTTCCACAGAAGATTGGGAACTTCCTACCGGGGTTGTGAAAAACGATAAGGATTTTGGGGAGGAGATGGTGAAAAATGCGAACTTTTTGAAGCCGGGTGAGGAAGCGCATCGGACTGAACATTCAATCGAGGTACAACTTCCGTTTTTGCAGCATGTTAACCCGAAGGCGAAAATTGTGCCTGTATGTATGATGGACCAGAGTTTAGAGGGAGCGAGAGATGTGGCGGAAGCAGTACTTGCTACGGAGAAGAAGATGGGAAGGGAAGTTGTAGTGATTGCAAGCTCGGATTTTTCGCATTATATTCCCTCTGAAGCTGCGGAGGAGAGAGACAAGAAAGCTATGGAGCAAATACTAAAGCTAGATGCTGAAGCATTTCAGAAGGAAAGGAAAGCTCAAGATTGGAGCATTTGTGGGTACGGGCCAATCAGCGTTTCTATTCTGTACGCGAAGGCAAAGGGTTCTAAAAAGGGTTTGGAGGTAATGTATACGAATTCCGGGGAGATTACGGGAGACTATTCCCAGGTGGTCGCTTACGCGAGCATAATCTTTTCGAGGTGAGCTCTTATGGGAACAAAGGAGAGAAAGGGAGAACATATTACTGCAGTACTCAAGAAAGATGTAGAGTATGAAAAAAGCGCAGGCTTTGAGAATGTAAGGCTTCTGCACAATGCACTTCCTGAGATTGATTATTCTAAAGTTGAGATTAAAACCAAGTTTTTAGGAAAAGAAGTAGTTCCTTTGATGATTACTGCGATTACCGGTGGGTTTGCCGGAGCTGTGGAGATAAATAAACAACTTGCGGAAACCGCTGAGAAATATATGCTTCCTTTAGGTTTGGGAAGCATGCGCGCAATGATTGAAGGCACGGAAGAAGAGAGTTATCTTGTTAAGCAATATTGTCCGAGCGTTCCGCTTATTGGGAATATTGGGATTGCCCAGCTTGCCTCATATCCTGTAGAAAGGATTGAGGGACTTGTTTCCAAGGCAGAATTGGATGCAATGGCAGTTCATTTGAATCCTCTTCAAGAGGTATTGCAGCCAGAGGGAGATAAGAATTTCAAGGATGCATTAAAGAAAGTGGAAGCGCTTTGTGAAGGGCTTTCCGTTCCGGTTATTGCAAAAGAGACTGGTGCAGGAATAAACAAGGATGTTGCACTGAAGCTTAAGGAAACAGGAGTGGAGTGGATTGATGTTGCAGGAGCAGGAGGAACATCCTGGAGCAAGGTTGAGTATGAAAGAGGTGGAACCCCTCCTGGGTTTGAAGAATGGGGAATACCTACTGTTAATTCGATTCTTATGTGTAAAGGAGTTCTTCCGCTTATTGGAAGCGGAGGAGTTCGTAGCGGGATAGATGCGGTAAAAGCGATTGTGCTTGGAGCAGATATTGCCGGGGCTGCAAGGCCTTTCCTGCTTGCGTATGATTACAAAGCGCTTGATTCCATGGCTTCGGAGTGGGTTGAGCAGATGAAGATTGCTGCATTCCTTACAGGATGCAAGAGTTACGCTGAATTAAAGAAATTGAAGTATGCACTTTAGAGGAGATTTTGATGTACGCTGAGATAAGTGAAATCCTTAAGGGAAAAATGGAAGGAAAACAAGTAAGCATTAGGGGCTGGATATTCAGGCAGAGAAGTAGTGGAAATCTTAATTTCTTGGTTATTCGTGATGCTACTGGGAGGGTGCAGGTAGCGGTGAAGAAAGATAAAGTTGATGAAAAAAGCTGGAAGAATGCATCTGAAGTGTATATTGAAAGTTCTGTAACTGTTGTTGGGGAAGTGAAGAAGGATGAAAGAGCTCCGGGGGGATGGGAGCTTCAAGTTTCCGAGTTTAAGACCGTGTATCAGGGAGAGCCTTTCCCTATTTCCAAGGATTTGAGTGAAGAGTTCCTTTTGGATGTGAGGCATTTATGGTTGAGGAGCAGGAAGCTTGCTTCTATTTTCAAGGCAAGACATCACTTAGTTAATTATCTTCGTGAATATTTGGACAAGGAAGGGTTTTACGAGACTCCTCCACCTATGATTACTAAGGCAGAATGTGAAGGGGGAAGTACCCTCTTTGAGATAGAATATTTTGGAGATAAAGCATTTTTGAGCCAAAGTGGGCAGCTTTACCAGGAAGCGCTTATCTTTGGGCTTGGAAAAGTGTATGCATTTGCACCGTCTTTTCGCGCGGAAAAGAGTAGGACTATACGACATCTTGCAGAATACTGGCATTTAGAGCCGGAAATGGCTTGGTATTCTCAGAAAGACAACATGAAACTACAGGAAGACCTGGTTGAGTATGCAGTCCAGAAGTTTGCAAAGGAACACGTGGATTTGCTGGAAGAACTTGAGAGAGATCCGAAGGTTCTGCAAAAGGTAAAGGTTCCTTTCCTAAGAATGGATTATGAGGATGCAGTAGATAAGGTAAATGATCTTGGGGGGAAGATGGAGCAGGGGGAAGATTTTGGAACTAAGGATGAGGCGTTGCTTACAAAGGAGCTGGAAAAGCCTTTATTTATTCATAATTTCCCTTCAAAAATTAAAGCGTTTTATATGCAGGATGATCCGGATAAACCCGGAACTGTTTTGGCTTCTGATATGCTTGCACCCGAAGGACACGGGGAAATGATTGGGGGTTCTGAGCGTATTTGGGAACTTCCTGTGCTTGAGAAGAAAATGAAGGAGTTTGGGCTTGGGCCAAAACAGATGGCGTGGTATGTGGACCTGAGGAAGTATGGAAGCGTGCCTCACTCTGGATTTGGAATGGGAATTGAAAGGTTCGTGAAGTGGACTCTTGGATTACACCATATTAGGGATACTATTCCGTTCCCTAGGACTATTACGAGAGTCTACCCGTAGAAACGTAAACTTTAAATATACAATTGTATATAATTAGTTTACATGTTAGAAAGGCTCTTAAAATCCAAAACTATGGTTAAAGTGCTCGGACTACTCTTGTTTAGCGGAGAGCTTCACCTTAGAGAAATTGCACGCAGAATAGAAGTAACTCCGGTGTACGTAGGGAAAGAGCTTGAGAACCTTGAATCGCTTGGCCTTGTTTTGAACAAAAAAGTTGGAAATCTGAGCATGTGGGAGATTAACAAGGCATCTCCACTGTATTCGGAGATTAAAACACTCTTCCTGAAAACAGATGCACTTGGCAGCTACCTATCAGGGACATTTGAAAAATTCGATGTTGAGTTTGCACTTATTTATGGAAGCTTTGCAAAAGGAACAGAAGGAACAAAGAGTGATATTGACGTTTTTATTGTTGGGAAAGTGGATGAGAAAGAATTCATAAATGCAATAGATAAAATTGAAAAGAAAACGGGAAGGGAAGTAAGCTATATAATCTGGAATAAAAAAGAATTTAGAGAAAATGCACTGGAAAGGCACCATCTGCTGGTTAATATACTCAAGAATCCCATAATCTGGATTAAAGGTGAAGAAAGTGGATTTAGAAGAGCTTTTGAATAATGGGATGTTAGAAAAATTTGAGAGTGCCCCTGAGTTAGTAGAGCAATCCCTTCAATCAGCAGAGAAAGACCTGAAAGCTGCAAAGGATGTGTTTGGAACCAATAATTTTGACTGGGCATATGTGATTGCATATAATGCGATGCTGCAAGCAGGGAGGTCATTTATGTTTAATTCCGGTTACCGGCCAAAAGGAGAGAACAAGCATGTGGCCGTGGTGAACTTTGCATCTGCAGAAATGCCAATGAAAGCGATTCCACTTGTGAATTTATTCAATAAGATGCGGGAGAGAAGGCACAAGCTAGTTTACGAAGTGCGGGACACTGTGAGCGAAAGTGAAGCAGACGGAGCAATTAAGAAAGCGGAAGAATTTATTTCTATTGTGAAATCTGAGATAACGGTGAAGAGATGAAGCATAAACTCAAAGATGGGCGAGTTGTGAATATTGTTCCGCTCAGTGCAAAGATTCCTGCAAAATGGCTTCTGGATTACATAAACGGGGTTATTGAAGAAGATGGCTATCTGCAATATGATAAGCCATTCAATATGAAACAGCAGAAAGAATGGATAACGAATACAATTGCAGGAATGCGGAAGGGGGAACAACTTTATTTTGCTGCAGTCTCCGGGAAACGAGTTATTGGAAGCTGCAGTGCAAGGAGGGAAGTTGGAAGGGGACGGGACAATGTGGTGATAGGAATAGTCGTTTCAAAGGATTTTAGGGGAGTTGGGCTCGGAGAATTCCTAATGGAAAAAACCATTGCTGCTGCAAAAAAGAACTTTAAGCCAAATAACACCTACCTTTATGTGGCCGGATCCAACAAGATTGCAAAAAAGCTATATGAAAAGCTTGGGTTTGAAGAGTTTGTTAGGTATCCTAACTGGTGGATACGTAAAGGAAAAAAGATAGACAGCATCGGGATGATTCTAAAGAATTAACGGAAACCTCCGCCTCCTGAGCTTCCACCTGAGAAACCTCCGCCTCCTGAAGACCAGCCTCCGGATGAGCCTCCGGAAAAGCCACTTGAGCGGGGCCCGCTCTTTTGCCCATATTTTGAGAGGTTCCTTACTCCCCAGGCAGAAGCATATAGAACATATGTGGAAGTGCGGACAGATTCCAATTTTCGAATTCTTGTAGCTAAGAGAGTGTCCAATTCGGAAAGGTGCTGATTAACCTTGTCCGCAATCCCAAGAGCGGTTGCATAGACAAGTACCTCTCCCCATATCAAGGCTGCGGAAGGAGGCTCCTCTTTGAGGGAGCTGGATTTAACCGCATTGAAAAATGTATTCCATTGAGCGTATTTTTTCTCCCAGTCCTTTGGAATTTTGGGGAGAGTGTAGAAATAATAGATTGCAGCAATTGCAAGAAGCGCCCCTATTCCGCTAATAATTATGTACGCTGCGTAGAGGTAATCTCCAATTGCAAAGAGATAAGGGATTAGGTCTATTGCCCCGAAGATTAATGGAACACCCAAGAATGCCCCAAATAAAAGGAGAAACATTGCAACCGTGGTGATAATCTGTGTATTCTTTTTGCGGGATTCTGAGTGTTTGTAGAGCTTTTGTTTCTTTAGGATTTCCTTGATTTGTTTTACGAATTCATCCATTTTCTTGGGAATGATGGTTTTCTTTGCTTCGGACTTCTTCTGGATATGTTTGAATTCCTTTGCAAGTGCATCCAGGTCCACTTCTTTCTTTTTTCCTTCATCAAAAAGCAGATCAATTACTGTTTTTTCGTGGGGAGCAAGCTTCTTTGAGGTAGTTTTAAGGAAGAGAATTGTGCGCTCGCGCTTGATTTTTTGCCCGGTATACCCTTTCTTTTCTAATTCCATTATGTCAATTATGCCTTTGTTTATGAGCTCGAGGATTGTTGCGGCAAGAATTTCTTTTTCTGCATAGGTGCCACGCATTAGGGTAGAGACTACAATAGGGAATTCTTTATATGGGGGAATCATGGTCTCGCGGAGCTCTTCAATCTTTGGGCGCTTATGTGCAAGATATCCTGCAATTGCCAGAAGGATGAGAAAAACAGGGAGACAGCAGGGCGCGCATGGGAACGCATCCATAGGGCTAACTATAGATTCTGAGCCATATGCTTCACGCTCATCAGCAAGAACTTCAAGAGCTGAGCCTTCTACTGTGTTGGTGGTGGTTACGGAATCTTTCGCGAATAGATAACATCCTCCGATGTAGTTTCCGGAGGGAACATCATTCATTTCAATTACGATTGTGAGGTCGTCTATGTATGCTTCTCCCTTCTTTTCGGAATAGACTTCAAAGTGCATATCCTTGCCTCGAGAGGCTTCGGGGAGGGCCATAGTGGAGGCGAATTTGGCTGCGGGAACTGCCCAGTTCGCTCCATAGTGCTCAAAGCACACTTTTGCATAATCGTCCCAAAGCTCTACCCTGTTCTTGAGGGTGTATGAGAGCTCAACAATATTTTCTCCTGCAACTGTTTCGGTCCATACAATTTCTCCCTTTCCATCGTATATTTGGGTATGGTGGTCTACATCCTGGCCGTTCAACCTTATGGAGTGGACTACTATGTTGGAGAGGGAGCCAAAGTCCTCAGGGCGGATGGAGCGGTATCCTTCATTATACTGTTTTTCAAGGGTGAAGAAAATCCTCTCATTTACAAGGAGGTCCCCATTGGGCTGGACAGTTGCATCGCTCTCGTAATTATCTATGGAAAACGCGAATGCTGCGGAAAAGATGAAGAGGGATGCAAGGAAAAGTGCATATTTGTACATAGAAAGGGTACGAAAAGAAGGTTTAAAACATTTGATTGCGAGCTAAAAACATGGGAGTGAAGGAGGTGGCAATCCAGCTTTACCTGAAAGAGGTAGAAGAAAGAGGGATTGCACCAAGTGAATATCATAAGTTACGCAATCTTGAGAGATATCTGTTGGAGAAAAGGGGGGGCAGGTACTATTTGCGGGAGATGCACAGGAAGAAATTTGCTGTTGCGATGACAGGTGGGGTATTCGATGTGGTGCATATAGGGCATATACACACACTTACAGAGGCAAAGGAACAGGCAGACGTGCTTGTAGTGGTTGTAGCACAAGACAGGCACATAAAGAAAAAGAAAAGAAAGCCTTTGCATGAACAGGAGCATAGGAGAGTGCTTGTGCAGGCATTAAAGCCAGTAGATCTAGCCATTCTTGGGGGAGATAAAATGGAAGAAACGGTTAAGCGCGTTGGGCCGGATTTGATTGTATATGGATATGATCAGAAAGCATTCCTGAAGCCTAAGGGAATTAAGGTTGTGCGCTTGAAGAGCAAAATTGACCCGAAGAATGTGAAAACCCGGAAGATTTTAAGGAAACTGGGAATTTAGGTGAATGTTATGGTTGAATTTGAATTGGTTGATGTGGAGATTCCTAAGGGAACAAATGTGATTTTAGGGCAAAGTCACTTCATTAAAACAGTGGAGGATTTGTACGAAACGATTGTGGAGAGCGGGATGTCTATTAAATTCGGGCTTGCTTTTTGCGAAGCTTCCATGAAGAGATTAGTGAGAAGTGATGGGAATGACCCTGAACTTATGAAGCATGCGGAAAAGGAAGCACTCAAGATTGGGGCAGGACACTCTTTCATTATATTTATGAGAGAGGGTTTCCCGGTTAATGTGGTGAACAGGATTCAGCAGGTAAGCGAGGTAACTACTTTGTATACAGCTACTGCGAATCCTTTGAAGGTAGTGATCGCGAAGGAAGGAGAACAAAGGGGGATAATGGGAGTTCTTGATGGGATGAAGCCATTAGGAATAGAAATTGATGAGGACAAAAAAGAGAGGGGAGAGTTCCTCAGGAAGATTGGGTATAAGAGATAAGTTTTTATATATTCAAATCAGAGGTTAGTCCATGCCTATACACAGGGGAAACGAGACTAAGGAAGAGGAGCCGAAAAAGGCAGTATCATCAGGTTCATTCAAGAATTTCATGGGGAAAGCCAAAACCAAGCAGTTTATTTCGGACTGGCATGATCAGGGATATACAAAAGCAGGGGTGCAGGAACTGCTCTATGAGATATATCAAAGATATGGAGGGGACGGGGACGATGATGATGAAGATACTGTTCTTGGAAGGGCAAATGACATGCTGGACGTGCTGAAGAGCGTTGCAGACAAGTTTGCAATATTCAAAAAGGAATAGTGCCTGGGCTGAAGGTTAAGTTTAAATAGAGTTTCTATGTAAAATTTGCTACGCCCTTTTTGCCTCGGTAGCTCAGCTTGGTAGAGCGCCTGCCTGTTAAGCAGGATGCCGGAGGTTCGAGTCCTCCCCGGGGCGTAACTTATTTTTTAATATTGTTAATAGTATCAAAAAACATAACTTTATAAGGGTTTAGTTATATAATATGATACTATGAAGCTGAGTAAGAAAGAAACTGAAGTACTTGAATTCCTGCTTGGAAAGAAGGCGCAGGCTGTAGAAATGGCGAAAGCCCTGAAGATACAGAAGCCCAATCTAAGTGCTTATTTGAAAAAATTGAAGAAATATGGGCTGATCGAAATTAGCGAAGGTGGAAAAAGAGTGATTATTCCTAATGATTCTGTTTCTTTTGGAATGATGGAAGCACGAGGGAAATTCCCTTCTCTTAAGCTAGTGGATATTCTTCCAGGAAATACCCCTTTTCTCTTGAGTTTTATTCTGGACAAAAAAAGATTCAGGCTAAGAGAGCTTGACCTCCCTCCTATGAGCGCTAAAAGGATATTGAAAAAACTGCGGAGTATTGGGATTGTATATATGCCCACTAAGGGGAACTATGAACTCAGGGGGGAAGCTCATCCTGTTGCGGCATTCTGTCGTGAGCTGCTGAGGAGGATGTATACTGCGGAAGCAATACATGAACTGAAAAAGATAACTTATGCAAAATTTTCATTTAATAGTGCAAAGGAGCTGGAAGCAATATTTGAAACAGACAGAAAAACGGAGTCTAAGAAGTATTGGCCAACTGCATATAGTGTTTTTCATAAGTACGGGATAAAGCTGATGCTTGCTGGAAAATACTACTACTCAAATAAGAAACCAAAAATTGAAGGTGTGGTAATTCATACTCTGGCTCTGGGCACGGATGCCAGAACCCTGATTTATGTTTCTGCATTTATGGTTAAGAATAAGTTTGATCATAGTAAATTATTGAAAAGGAGGCAGCATTTTGATGTGTCTAGGGAATTTATTGAAAAATTGATTGGATTTGTAGAATCAAAAGAAGGATTCCCATCATGGAAGGAAGTGGAGGAGGTTGCACATGGAATTTGATGCAGAATATGTTGAACAGGAGCTTGAGGGGATTGGAAAACGTATTCCTAAGCCAGTTGACATCTACCTTATCGGTGGAGTTGCGATGTCCTTTAGGGGGCTTAAGGAAACTACCAAGGATATTGATATTGTTTTCGGGAATGATGGGGATTATGCTATTTTCAAGGAAGCTCTTTTTGGAGCACAGTATCATGAACCGACTACGATCAGGAGCGAATACGAGAATCTGGATGCAATGAAGATGTATAAAAATAGAGATGGTTTCCACCTGGACCTGTTTGTTGAGCATGTTCTTAGGAAATTGGATCTGACTCCCTCCATGGTCGGGAGAGCCGAATTGCACAAAAAGTATGGGAATCTGACTGTTCGCCTGGTTTCAAAGGAAGATATTTTTCTATTTAAGGGGCTGGCAAGCGAAGGGAGAACAAGGGACCTCGATGATATGCGGGTTCTTTATCCCGGCCTGGATTGGAGTGTTATCAAGCAGGAACTTAAGGCTCAAAAGAGGTCGAAGGAATTGACTGGGTGGTTTGTCAGCCGCTTGGAGGAATTTAATAAAGTGCATAAACTAGATGTTCCAATTTTGAAGGAATTGAAGAGAGGATTATGACGCGCTACGTGGGCTAAAGAGTTTTGCTCACTCAAACGTTCTTCGTTTCAGATCAGCTTTTGTTGGTTTTTCCGCTGTTTTCCAGAGATATTTGAATGTCGAGAGATTGCTATTAGCTACCCTATCATTTTCTACTACGATTGCATAGCATGGGTCCGACCACACAAAAATTGCAGTTTTGTTGCCCCATACGACATTACTTACCAGGGAGATTAGTTGGGGCGGAAGATAGCGGAATCTCTCAAGTTTTCCTATGAAAAAATCATCGTTTTTGCGCAAAAGAAGGAATCCTTTTATTCCCGCTTTAGCAACCCGTTTTACAAATACTTTGTTTTCGTGTTCGAAATACTGGCATGCTTCCTTTCCTCCACCTGTGAGGTAATATTCCTCCCCATCACTGATTATCATTTTAAGAACGGCATTTATTCCTTTCGTCCCTCTGTAAACTGCCACCTTTGTCTCTTTCTCGCCGGCCGCCATAATAGCCCGCAAATTGGGCATGATTTCTTTTAGGCCTTCAGTTTTCTCTTCTAACTCCTCTAACAGAAATTCAGGCTCTATTGCAGAGAAATGCTTTACTCCTTCTTTGACAATAGAAGAAACAAGCCCCCTCTGACTAAGTTTATTGATTATATCATAAATAAGCGTTCTTGTTATGCCTGTCCTTTTGGCCAGTGTAGTTGCCGTTGTCTCGCCTGCACTGAGCAAAACAAGGTATGTTTTTGCTTCTTTTTCATCTAGCCCTTGTTTTTCCAGGGTTTGCAGGATTTTTTTATTTTCCATCTTGTTGTAATTATTTTACAACAAATTTATAAATAGTACTCCTGCCCTTATATCTACAAGTGATTGATATGAAAAACCAAAAACAATATGTAATGGAAGGAAACCCCCAAACCAATAAACTTCGCAGATATCATCTAATACTAGGGATAACAAACTCGTGTAAGCTTGGAAAATGCAGGCACTGCTCTGTAGAAGGGATTATGAGGCAAAGGAGCCGCTCAATACCCCGGAAGATAGCAAAAGGGGCAATAAAACAATTTGCAGCCATTTCAGAAAAAGAATCAGAACAAAGAGGAATTGCCCATTTTAAAGGGGGTGAAACGCTTGACGAACATGAAAAACTTGAAGATCTTGCTAAGTTTGCATCGGTGTTGGAGCTCAACGTTTTCATAACCACCAATGGGTTAGAAGTTGCTGAAAAAATCAATGTGTTTGAAAGAATCCGGGATTCGTCGGATGGAAATATGAGGGTAACTCTCTCCCTAAACGGTTCAACTCCTAAAATAGATGCATTAATTCGTGTCAAACCCGAATATCATTTGAGAACAGTTGAAGCTGCAGTAGCCTTAGCATCTGCTGGAATACCATTTGACATTAATTATGTCGTTCACCAGGGAAATGTTCTGGACATCCCGGATATGGTGGCACTTGCTAAAAGACTCGGAGCATCACAGCTCAATACTCTCCAGCTTATTCTTGCCGGCCAGGCTGCAAATGGAAAACTCAAAAAAGCAGATTCAAGGCAGCTGTTGAGAACGCTTTTTGAAATTTATAATGGTGGGGATGAAAAAACAAGGGCGATTATGGCCGGATCACTGCCAGAGATGATAAAGCAAATGAAAAACGGGAAGTGTGAAAAGGAATGCGTTGCCGGCTACAGGGGCCTGCTCTACATACGCCCGGATGGAAAAGTGTTCCCTTGCCCAAATACAGATGGGTTCCCAGCCGGCGATATCTATTCTTCAAGTATAGAAGAATTGATGAATGCTGAATCATTACTTGAAGTAAGGAAGCTTGAAACAGGCCCGGGGTGCAAAGGAGACATACTTAGTGGAAACAAAGAAGCGAATAGCCTTGGAAGGGCCATCGAAGAGGAGATCAGTGGAGCACCTGATTTTAAAAAAAAAGAATCTGTGTTCAAAAAAACATCTGAGCGCAGTGTGCGCCCAAAAGAACCTGTAATTGCAGGATGCATCCAAAAGAATTTCTAAAATAGTGCACACCCTTCAGATTTTTACCTGCAATACCCTGTACGAACATGCTAAAACGTTGCATGATTAGTGAAGAGAGCTAAGCAGAAAATAGTGCAATCCCCGGGGCGTACTAATTCTTATTAATTCTAACAATATACTCTTTCTAGCAGGATGATTTTATGGACATAGGAATGCCAAAAGAAAGAAAAGTAGGGGAAACCAGAATTGCTCTTATTCCAAGTGATGTGGGTAAACTAGTAGAGGCAGGACATACTGTTTTTGTAGAAACCAATGCTGGGCTTGAAGCAGAGTTTCCGGATGAGGAATACAAAAAATATGGGGCAGAGATAGAGGATTCTGTGTGGAAGCACAATATGATTGTGAAGGCAAAGGTGGAGGCAAAGGACCCATTTGAGAAAAACCAAATCCTGATGGGATATTTACATGTGGAAAAGGGACAAAGCCAAGACCTGCTGAAGAAATTGCTTGAAAAACGAATGACGAGTTATGCATTTGAGGAGATACGGGACAATAACGGAATACGGATGGTGAACCTGGGCTATGAGGCAGGCATTGTTGGAATGTATGAGGGGCTTAGGCAGTATGGGGAATTGCTTGAAAAGAAAGGAATTGAGAACCCGTTTAGCTCGCTTCCTGAGATAAAAACAATAGGGGAGGAAGAGGCATTTAATCGTTTATCCAAACTAGATTTGAAGGATGAGATAACTGTCGATATAATGGGAGCAGGAAATGTTTCCAGGGGAGTACAGGAGATCCTAAAAAACGCTGGAATAACTCCCCAGGTACTCAGAGAAAAAGACACGTTTCATATTGAAGATTATCTGTCTGATATGGACATACTGGTTAATGCGATAGCATGGTACCCGGGGCAGCCACACGTAGTTACAAGGGAAATGCTTGGACTGATGAAGAAGACTGCATTAATCGTGGATATTTCCTGTGATGAAAATGGGGGGATAGAAAGCTGTGTGCCAACAAAATGGGCTAATCCAACCTATGAGGTTGATGGGATAACACATGCGTGCATTGATAATTTGCCTACAGCAATTGCAAAGGATTCATCCACTCACCTGAGTTCAATGATTCTTCCTTTTGTGCTGAAAGTTGCGAATGGCAGTGAGCTTGGAACCGGGCTTATGACAAAGGATGGAGTGTGCAAGTTTAAACAAGAATAAAGATTGGCCCCTCTTTGGAGTCAATCACTCAAAATTTGATTATTTTTGTAGTTTGGATCAAAGCAGAGGCACTTGGGATCCCTTGCTACATACTTCCCCTCCTCTTCATACACAGTATACTGCGTATCCCTGTACTCATAGTCCATGTCAGGGCATGTGCTTTTGCAATGTTCGGTTAGCGTCACCTTAAGCTCTTCAATTGAATCTGCTCTAAAATTGCCTCCATGGAGGCCCACCTCGCGCGCTCCCGAATTAAAGGCATCCAATGAGATGTCACGATCAAGATTGCAACCAGAAAGAAATATCATTCCAACCAAAAGCAGTGCAAGCATTAACGGTTTCATCATGTAGTTGGAATCAAGGAGAAATATTAAAAGATGCGCTGCGTTTGGAGAACGGAGGAGAAAGAGTTAAGGGAAAACAAAAGCCAGCGTTTGAGTTCTATTTTTAAAGGAGTGAAGAGATAATGAATAGAGTGATAATATGATGGTTAGGGCTAGCCATATTTTGGTTCCAACTGAGGAGAAGGCAAAGTGGCTTTACAAAGAGCTGCAGAAAGGCAGGGATTTTGCAAAGCTTGCAAAGGATTATTCAGAATGTCCAAGCAAGACAAACGGAGGAGATTTGGGATTCTTTGGAAAGGGGCAGATGGTAAAGGAATTCGACGATGTGGCATTTAAGATGAATGAAGGGGACTTTTCCAAGCCTGTAAAAACTCAATTTGGATATCATATAATCAAATTAACCAAGAAAAAATAAGCGGGGGATTTTTAATCCTTGCATATTTTATGTTCTTAACTTAACAAAGGTGAAAAAATGAAAAAATACCTGATTATTGCGTTCCTTGTATTTGGGCTTCTCTTGTTTGGATGCCCAGGCGGGGAAGAAACAACTCCTGCGAAGGAGACAACTCCTCCAGAGGAAACACCTGAAGAACCTCCAGTGATTGTTGGAAATGATTCTGATGAGCATGGGTGTAAAGGCTCTGCAGGATATGTGTGGTGTGAGCCATTGCAGGAATGCATAAGGCCTTGGGAAACCAACTGCACTGAAGAGGAAACTCCGATGCCTGGAAGCGACAGGGATGAACATGGATGCATACCTTCTGCAGGATATTCATGGTGTGAGCCATTGCAGGAATGCATTAGGCCCTGGGAAACTGAGTGCCCGGAAACACCACCAATGGTGGGAAACGATTCCGATGAACACGGATGCATTGGTTCTGCCGGGTATTCCTGGTGTGAAGAGCTCCAGGAATGTGTCAGACCTTGGGAGACTCCATGCACTAGTTTGATTGATGATGTTGCCAAAGGGTTCTGTAACGGGGAGAACGTGGACACTGTTTATGTTTGCGGAGACCACTTCAGGACTGTCAGCACGCTTATGGGCGGAGGCTCAACCATCTACGATGCAAGTGGAGCTGAGATTGTCACTTGCCCAGTTGTTGGCCCTGATTCAATGAGTGATTTGTGCAAGCAGTATCTTCTTGGAGATAATTGCGTAGAAAAAGAGGTTTGCTGAAAACCTCCTTTCTTTTTCTTATTTTTCCAAACCAAAAGATTTTTATGGAAGATTTCCGTTGCTAGCTTATGAAAGGAATTATTTTTGTTATGCTGTTTTTGGTAATGATGAGTGCCAGCTTTGCAGAAGAATGCCAGGCCTGCCAGGATGCATGCTATGCGCTTGCGGAAACGAGCGCCTGCAACTCATTGGATTCTGAGCATGACCGTGCGACATATGCAGGAATATGTGCGTTTCAGTGCAAGATTACATATAAACAAACCGGGCATTGCCCAAGCGGGCAGGAACTCTGGGATCAACAATGTGGGAATACCCAAGAGAATACGTGCGTTGCCTCTTGTGAATCCCAGTGCAGGGAGCTTGGAAGAACATGCAACTGCCAGGCAATTGACAGTTCGGACACGAAAATGTGCGAATCACTAGGTTCGTCCTGTGCAGGACAATGTGGGATTATTTATGGGCGTGATGGATATTGTCCATCTGCACAGCAGATCTGGGATGAGTACTGCGGAAATGCGCAGGAAAAGGATGCATGCTGGGAAATAGACTGCATGGACTATTGTTACGGAGATACATCCTACCAAGGAGGAGAGTGCATTCCAACTACGCTAGACTGTAAATATCACAATATTGTGGAATGTGAAACAGGCTGCAATGGGCGCACCGGGCGCTGTAATGTAGAAAGCGGGCAGCCTGTTCCTGGAAACAAATGCCAGGGAGTTTCATGTGGAGATCATTGCGAAGGCATGATTAGCTATTATGATGGAGAATGTAAGCCCTCCAGCGGAGAATGCACATACTTTTCTGAAG
Source organism: Microcaldota archaeon (assembly GCA_030613375.1). Taxonomy (GTDB): domain Archaea; phylum Micrarchaeota; class Micrarchaeia; order Anstonellales; family Bilamarchaeaceae; genus CAIKOA01. Next base: position 3,631 of record JAUWMC010000017.1, on the reverse strand, counting down.
AATGCGAATTTGCATGCAATTCCGAAACCGGATTGTGCGAAAGAAATGTTGAAGCTCCAAACATTATTCTGGAAACTACTCCGAGTTCTGTTGTGATTAACGGGAAGGAGGAAGTTGACATAATGGTCCAGCTTGTAAGGAGCACTGGGGAAGCTGTGGAAGATGCAGAGGTATATATCCGGGTTAGTGACCCAAAGCATACTGGGATTCTAGGGGACTGGGGCTTCATGGATGTGAAGAAATACAGTGATGAGGGGGGAATTACAAGTGCTACTCTTGGGCTTCCTGGAATGAAATCAATTGACAGGATGCATTATGAAGAATTTCCATTGGAATTGGAAGTGGAAATAACTGCAGCGAAGCATACTGGTGGGGAAGACTGGTCCGCAACAAAAACAGGAATTATCACAGTAAAGAGCCCTGTTCCGGAGATTACAGGAATGAGCATAAACCCTGATCCTGCACAGGCATACTGGATACATATGATACAGATAGAGGTGAAGGATGAGGATGGGGGGCCCAAGACCCTGAAATATACAATCAGGTGTTTTGGAGGAAAGCTTGGAACGCACTCCGGAGAAGCATCAAATTCAGATGAGTATTCACGCGTATTTTACTCTGGGGAAACAAGCGAAAGCATTGAGTGGACAGGGCCTTCCCAGGGAATAGATGAACTTGATCCAGTAGGATTCAAGGCGAAAATGGCAAACCTGGAGGGGGTTGCAAAAAACCTCGGGGCAAACCGCTTTGGGATATTTGGAGGGGTTTACAAGGCTGCAAACGGGCTGAACGGAAATGCGCAGAACCTTGCAACTGGGTTCCACTCACTTTCACAATCAGAAGACTGGAGAGAGGGTGCATACCGCTCTTTAGATCTGGGGCTTGAAGGGTTCAAGACTTTTGTAGGGGTTTACACTCTTGGATTCAAGTGTGCGCCAGGGATGCTTGGAAAACTTTCAAATGATGCGGGGGACCTTGTAGATGGTGCGATAGGGCATATGCAGGCAAAATTGAAGGGCCTTGCGCACAGGGCACGGGTAAATGCAGCAGAAACCCGCATCACAGAATATGCATGCGCAGCAATAGTGGAAGACAGTGATGGGTATGTTGACTGGCATCTGTTCCAGTTTGAGCTGGAGTATGAAGGGTTTGAGTCAGATAAACAATATGGGAAAGATGATGAGATATCCGGGTGAGCATTATGAAGAAACTACTGATTGCATTGATTTTGTGTGCGGCTTTGTTTGCTGCAGGGATTGAAGATACGATTGCGGGATATTATGCGGCAAGCAAAAGCGAGAATATTGAGGAATTCATGAGTTACGTGGATACGAGCAGTCTGGATGCATCTGAAATAGAATATGAGAGGGAAATGATGCTTGGAATATGGGAGGCTTACGATACTGAGGAATACTATATTAGAGGGCTTGAGTATGCAACGGATGAATCTGGGGAATATGCAATGGCAGGATATTCATTGAATGCAACCATTTCCGGAGCAGAGAATTTCGATTATGAACTTGATTATGTTATGCTGTTGCATAGTGTTGGAGGAAGCTGGAAAGTTTCCTATGTAATGCCTTATGAGGAATACGTGAATATGAGTGAAGAAAGTCGAGATCTTATGGCGATAGATTATTTGGCGGAAGAGGAGTATGAGCTTGTTTCTGCGCCCCTTGAACCTGCAGACCCCACATTTGACGGAAAGCATCCTGAGGATTTAAGCGGGGAAATTAATTCTGCTGTAGGAAGTTGTGAAAGCGATGCATATTGTGAAAGCATGGGAATGGGAAAATGTGTTGAAGGAAAGTGCAGCTCTTCCGGAGTGAGTGGAGGAACTCAAAGATGTAGAGATACCTGGGACTGTGATTGGGATGAGACCTGTGAGGATGGAGTTTGCGTTCCTGCGCCCCAGGAAGATTGCGGAACTGCGTTTGTGCTTATTGGGCTGGGAGCCGTTCTGTTTGCAAGAAAGGGATAGATTACCATTCCTTCAGGACTATGAAGGTGCGGGTATCATCTACTGTAGGAAGATCACGGATTTGATCTATTTTTTTATCTAATTCATCCATGTTTTCTGCGGAGATGATTAGGGTAGCATCGTAGGCTCCTGAGATTTCGAATCCGGAGCGGATTCCTGTGAGTTTGAATATTTCCTTCATCATTTTCTTGGTGTTTCCTTTTGCCTTTACCATCACTATTGCCTGGTTACCTGCTTCTGCACTCGTTTCGATCGTGAAACGTTTTATTGTGCCTTTTTGGATTAGGGATTTGATGCGCTGGCGTACTGCGCCCTCGCTTAATCCTACTGCCTGGGCTATTTCTGTGTTGCTTGCACGGGAGTTCTTCTTAAGGAGGGAAAGGATCTTGGAGTCTTTTTCGTCTTTCTTCATGCTACGAAATTCGTAGAATAGTTTTATAAGGGTTGCTGTATCCGTAGGGAGATTACGATAAGTTTATAAATTGTACGATAAGTAATAGTAGGTTATACGAAATTCGTTAGAAAGTGTGAGAAACCCTACGAAATTCGTGAAGGTTTGAGAATGGTGAGCAACATGAATACGGAAACGATAAGGATTGCATATGCGGTCTCTACGAGAGAGCTAGAGGATGAGCCGCTTTCAGCAACAGACAACGCACTCAATGAATCACACAGGGGAAACCTTCCCTATGTTTACCAAATGATGGTAATGCACAATGAACTGGTGGAATCAGGGGTTGTGGATTTGCCAAAGGTAGAGCTCGCCGTAGTAGTATATGATGATGAAGAACCTTCGATGAGGAGTTTTGAGGACATTCCTGTGCCCTTTGTGGGAGTTTGTTCTTCAAGGATGCTGGAACTCAGGGACCAGAGGAATGCGGTAGAGGAAGCAAGGGGAAGGGAAAACGCAGAATTCCTCAGCCTTAAGGCACAGTATGCAAGGGAAAGGAGGAGGTTTGAGGGGGAGTTCCTGGGTGTGATTCAGGAAGCAGAAGTGGACCTGGTTCTCCTGGACAGGCTTATGGTTATACTTGGGAAAGTGTACTTGAATGAATATCTTGGAAATACGCTGAACAGCCACCCTGCAATTCTTCCGGACCTTCCTGGGGATACGCCTACTTTGGATGCATGGAAGAGGGCGCGATCTGGGGAGAACTCCTGGACGGGAGTTACTGCTCACTTCATAGATAAGGGAATAGATACAGGACCTCCAATCTACCAAAGGGAATCCACTGCGATTACTCCAGAGATGAGTGTGGAGGACGTGAGGAGGGCTAACTACAGGAGTGAAAGCGGAAATTTCTGGGATGCTGTTGTTACATATTTATCCAATCCGGATGCGAGGGAGCTTATTTCGCTTAGGAGGGAAGCAAGGCAGCTTAACGGAGACGGAGATGTGGCAAGAACGCTGGCAAGGCAAAAAGCAAAAGAATTAGTGGGAAGACATAGAGAAGCATTTGATTCCCACTGGAGCAGAAAGAGGGGGGAGGGCCTTGGTACTGGGAGTTATAGGTACAGGGCTCCATTTGGAAGGATGAATAAGCCTGTGGATGTTCCTGTGAGAACTAGATTAAACAGGCCTAGAAGGGCGATGCGCGCATGAACGAAATTGAGCTGCTTGGGAAATTAGTTTCGATTAATTCAGTATTT